>NZ_WPCB01000020.1:0-59189 GCF_009741785.1 Haloarcula sp. CBA1122 | reverse complement strand
AACGAGTCCAGGCGCAAACTGGATCGCACGTAATCACACGGTGGAAAAGTTGATCGAGACTGGTACTTTCGTGGTTCGATTCCACGACTCGACGTTAGGCGGCCACAGCGGTGGGGTTGCCTCCCGTACCCATCCCGAACACGGAAGATAAGCCCACCAGCGTTCCGGGGAGTACTGGAGTGCGCGAGCCTCTGGGAAACGCGGTTCGCCGCCACCATTCATACTTACATAGCCCACTGAGGAGAGACATCTCTCCCCGGTGGGCTTTCCGTATTTCTAAGCAACTGACCCACTCAGTGAACAGATAGCTTTCGCACTCTGTGAGTCGTCTGTGGCACGCTGGTAATTATCCAACTATCAGTGACTGGCTCACTGGTTGGCATCGTCCTACCCGTTATTACTCAATACATGAATTATGAATTGTATGTCGAAAGCCGCCGGGGACCCAGAACGGGCTATCAATGGTCTGCTGTCGATTGCACAACTGCTGGAAGAGCCACGCTTGGCCCGGCTCTACACGTTCGTCCTTCGTGAGGGTGAAGTGATTATCGACGATATCGTCGCTGTGTTAGAGATCCCCCGCACGACAGCGTACTCGGATATGGGGACGCTCGTCGACCTCGGTGTCGTGACCCGAGATGAAGCGCAGAAGACGCACACGTACTCTACTGTCCCGATTACGCTCACTGCAGATTTGGACGGTGACGAGTATACCGTCACTCCCACTCTCATCGAGGCTGTCGGTCGCTCACCACACGACCAAGACCTCAACCTCCTCTTGGAGAGATATGGGCTCGGCAAACTCGCGGCTGCGCTTACGTATGCCATTCCCTATACCAACGACGAGATGTCTGAACGAGTCGCAGCTCGAGAGCTTGATCTACAGCAGGCCCTCGCTATTGCGGTCTTGCATGCGCTTCAGGATGTGGTTCAACACATGGAAGCCGTTGATCCATACTTCGAGGATATTCGGAACGCTCGTGACCAACTACCATCAGCGGAGGACTAACGAGCCACTATCAGTACGCCATTCGACCCACTTCAGGGGTCGGTAGCGTGGGTCGCAGATACCGGATTTTTCATCGCCTGTGGTCGTCAGCAGGATAGTAATGTTGCTCGGGGACTGCGTCGGGTGTTTCCGTTTGGACGGTGGTATCGGGGATGCTAGATCAAGGAACTGCCTACAGTGATCACGTTGCGTGGCATTACGCGAAGTGTTGCGCCGGAACCAACCGACAACCGGTGGGTATCAGGAATCAACGGCGCTGCAAGCGTTGTCAACTACGTCTTCGCTGGGAGTACCTATGTGGGGCTCGACTGCGACGACACTATTTCACCTGCCGACAGGCACCCTAACAACTCAGCGGAACTTCGTCGCAATTCATATAATGTATGCAGAGTTAGGATCTAGTAAGCCATGTCTCGAACCACTGCCACCATTCCGGATGATCTAACGGACCTCATGGAGGGGGCGGTCAAAGCGGGCATCTTCGAAAATAAGAGCGACGCGATCCGCCATGTACTCCGTGAATACTTCGAAGAACACGAGAATGCACGGGTTGCGGCTGCTGTCTCATTGTATGAAGAGGAACGAATTACGCTTGGGACTGCTGCTCGGCTTGCTGGGTTTAACCGCTTCGAGATGCGAGACATCCTGCGTGAGGAGGGTGTTGAACTTCGATTTGGACCGGAGGATATGGATGCCGCACGCGATGAAATAGACGTGGCTCGGAATCTCGAATGACAGGTGTGCCTGCTAATGCGACGGTTCTCAATACAACTGTTCTCTCGAACTTCGCGCAGGTGGATCATATCGAACTCATAGCGGACCTGCTACGACTCGTCACGGTTCCTGCTGTCCAGATGGAACTCACTGAAGGTGTTGAAACCCATCGCTATCTCGAACGTGCAGTAACTGCGCTTGAAGAAGAAATTCCCGTCATTGAGGCATCAGCGGAGGCGCACCAAATCGAGCAGTCCCTCTTGGAAATGCTTGATCCGGGTGAGGCTCAAGCACTGGCAGTTGCAGACGACACTGATGGAACGATCGTCACTGATGATGGTATGCATGTGCGACTGCGAATCAACGGGGCATCGAACTAACTGGTTCGATTGGGCTGCTTGCCCGTTCTGTTGAGGATGATCGAATTACAGCAACGACTGCAGACACGCATCTTAAACGCTGGATTGATGAGGCTGGGTTCACTCACCTGCTCGGGATTTCGATGCGTTCCTTGACGACTAGCGCCAGTATCGGCGTGAAGCCCTGATCTTGGGGGCAGCTGAGGGGTAGTCGCTATCGACATCTCTCATATTTCGATACTCATATCGACTCGATGTCTGCGATGTGTCTGACGAAGAATTAAGTTAGAACATCCAGATTATCTGGATAATCTGGTGAGTAAAGATATGCCACATGACACAGATAATCTAGATAATCCAGATAGTACCAATATTCCAGATGATCTACCGCCGACACGGATTGCCATTTCGAATCAAAAGGGCGGCGTCGCAAAAACAACCGATGCAACATCCTCCGTGAGCACGGTGTTGAACTTCGCCTCGGGCTCGTTAACGAAGACGACGCAGCCTACGAGGTAGAGGCAACACGCGAACTCGAATTTGATGATGAGGACTCGTCTGATGAGGAGCCCCGTGCTAAATGACAGGTAACGATCTCCCAGCGAACCCGAGCGTCTTGAACACGACTGTCCTCTCGAATTTTGCGTACATCGATCAGCTGTGGATAGTTGCTGACCTTTCTGGAATCTGTACGGTACCAGTCGTTCGTGAGGAGCTTGAACACGGCGTTGCTAACACCCATATCTTCAGGAAGCACTCGATACGCTTGATGACGAAATCCCAGTTGCGGCGATTTCGGATACTGTCGCAAACAGAGAAGCCGTTGTTGGGGGCATCTCGATCCTGGGGAGCACAGGCGTTCGCTCTCGCCGACGCACACGACGGTTGACTGCTGACAGACGACGGAGATGCCCGGTCGTTTGCGAAAGCCCAGGGCGTGACCGTTGTGGGGTCGGTTGGCTCTGTTGGCTGCAATCGATGCTGGGAGGATCGATGAAGCCACTGCTGACGAGTGGCTGTCGAAGTGGATCGATGAGATCGGCTACTACGTCCCGTATCGAACGACCTCGGAGTATCGATGATGGGCTTGTTCGGAGTTCAAAACGCCTGATTAGAAATCGTCGAAGACCTGCTCAACTCAGCCGAGAACCTCGTTCACGTCGATAACGTGCTGATGGACCGGGAGTTCGATAGCCAGCACGTTCTGGAGATGATCGGCCAGTGCGGGCTCTCGTACGTCGTGCCGAAGCGGATGCAAACCAATTTCGGGTTGCGGTTCTTCTACTTCGCATTCGCGTGTCTGCTGTACTCGATTTGGCGTGCAGTAGATCTACTCGTGCAGGTCGAATTGACCGGTGAGTACGAGCACTCTCCGATGGTGACGGCAGATAATACGCTGACGCTGCTGAAAAAGGAGACAGGAATCGGATAGTGAGGTTCTCCACCCGTGATAGAGGGCCGTCTGAGTGGCAACGCTGTCGGAAGTCTCCGACATCCGCGGATATGATTGGAAGTTCGACAAGCTTGGACGTTTGGAGAGCGATCTGAGTCTGTTCCTCTTCACTAAACCTTCCGAAATCACGCATTACAGTCCCGCTAAACCCCCTGTAGTCTCAACTTCCAAGTCTGTAAGACTATATAGCGTTTGGGTGTTTATGAGACAGCGCAGGTCATAACCTCTGGATTTTCAAAGGTGTGTCGTCTGTTACAGTCTTCTGTAATGGAAATCTGGAACAGGTTCTGAAGTGTGAATCACTCCGCGCTATCTTGTCGGTGCACAGCCTATTATTTCCAGACAGATGACTGTAGCACCAGTCTGTAACAGATATCTGTTCTGAAAGTCATGGACGTTGCGATCTAAAACAACTACAGATTGATGTCTGTATCGGATCCCTGTTGCATATGATTAGTACAGATATGTGTCACAGGTAGGTGCTACGTGCTACAATTACAGACGGCGATTCCAGACCCGATCCAACTCAGTCTCTATCATAGTACAGACAACCATTACAGAAGGAAGGTACAGATAAATGGTGTAGATTAGTGGTACAGACAATTGGCCCACATGTCTGACACAGATATATGTAACAGGGATCCAAATGAGGAAGTGTATGATAACGACCGTCGTCTACGCTGAATCCGGGGGGACGTACAAAACGACTATGACAGCGAATCTCGCGGTCGCATTCAAGCGGATGGGACTTGATGTTCTCGTGATTGACTTGGACCCGCAGACTGGGAATCTTACCTCACTCTTCGACGTCGGAGAAAACCGTGGCAACCCGGACGCAGACAATCTCGTAAAACACATTCTCGAAATGCCTGATGGAGACTTTGATGACCTCATCGAGACCGCTGAGGAGGGCGTCGACGTCATTCCGAGCCACGACATGCTTGGGGATTTCACCTCAAATCTTGAGCAGAAGATTTCCTACGAAACTGGAATGAAGGGGATTTCTCGCGATGAATACCCCCGCTTTGAGTTACTATACAATCTTCTCTGGGAGCAGGAGCAATTAAACGAAAAGTACGACGCGGTCCTCATCGACCCCAACGCACGCGCTGAAGACCTCCTCTACAATGCTATCTACGCGCTTCGAACACTGGTGGCGCCCGTCAAGCCAGCTGGAAAGGGGAGTCTCAGCCTTGATGGCCTTGAGGAGATGGTCGGAAACATGGAGACTGCGTTGGACATCGAAATCGGGCTTTCGTGCGTGGTTCCATCCGGAGTCGGCCAGACGAACGCCCACAAGCAGTATCGCGATCAGTTCGAAAATACAGACGCCTTCGCAACGCCAGTCTCCATTGGGTCACGAGAAAGTTTGATGGACGCCATGTGGGAAGCCCGTGGTTCTGCATTCAAAGTAGTAGAGGAGCGGTGGAAGACCTACGAGGAAGACGGCGAGATGGTCTCGAAGAAAGGGGAGCGTAGAGTTCCCGACCGTGAACTCCAGACGCTTGATAAACTTTGGCAACTGGCGGGTTTCATTGCGACTGAGACGTTCGACGTCGACATTGATCATGAACTCGTCTTAGATATTGACGATTATGGAACCGAGACCGTAGAGTTCGACCTTCCCGCTGAACCGGAGGTGGCTGACTAATGGGGGGCGATTCATTCAAATCGGGATCGGGTAACCTCAATTTCGGAGATAACGATGAGGAAGAAGGAGACGACGAGACAGAGGAAGCCGGTGAGGAGATCGATGACACCGCAGACGAGGAGGCGGATGATCTGGAATCCAAAGAGGTCGTCTCTGAGAAAGCAGCTGACAGCCGGGACTCCCCAGAAGCGAAGAAAGCGGATAGTACCAGCGAAGAGAGTACGACGAGCAACTCGACAGCCAGCGATACTGGATCACACCAAACGAGTGGCCACAAGTATCCGTACTTCGTGCGTCGGAGCAATGTCGGGGATGAACGAGACAATCGCCTCGAGCTCTTCGCTCGCGATGAAGTCGTCTCACAAGAAGCGGAGTTTCGGAGCCAGCTCGCTTCGGAACTCGGGGCAGACGACATCGCGAAGACGGACGCCCGTGAGTATGCGCTTCTCGCGGCGTTCGACAACGTAGAGGACGTTGCAGAACTCATGAGAGGAGATGGATACGGAGAACTCGATTAATCCTAACAGCCCCAAATTACACTCGAAACAGGGTGTGTCTCACTCTCGAAAGCTGGTCACGCAATATTCTGGGTGTAATCTCAGGGATTGTGATAGACGAAGCTACTGTCTGCTGTCGTCCGACATGTCAACATCAGAGCGGCTCAGTCACAGAATCAGAGTCCCCCCATCCAATTCACAGGATAAGTAAAGTTGCTGTCTCTCAATTGGGTAGTGTTTAGTTAGTGGCATTGAGCCATCGAGCGGAAGTTTGCAACCAGCTTTCGGCGGTTTCCGGGTCGGCGTGACTGAAGCAGTTCGAAAACGACGAGGTTCGACGCTTCAACTCTCGAAAATCCGTTCGACAGCGTTCCAATTTCCGTGGGGACGTATCTGAAATCGGAGGCCAGCTCGTTGCAGTGCAGTTTGGAGGTGTTGAGCGCCATCGACGAGAAAGACAGTAGTTTCGACATCGTGCTTTTGACGAAGTTCGCGCAGGAAAATTTCTGTGAGGGTGGTCGTAGTCGTCGCAAACAGCCGAACGTGAAGCAGTACGTTCGACTGCGGATCGGCAGCGGCGTACAGCTATAGTAGCCATTGAAAGTCAATGCGCACCTGATCGCACGACGGCAGTGCGATCAGTATGTAAATCGTTTCAATTGTTACTATAGAATTGCTGATCGGTGATGCGAATCACTGTTTCGTCGAGCGCAATCTAATTCAGAGATTTCCCAGATTCTGGCTGTAGATCGGCTTTCTGAACCCAATTGTGGACGGCTTTGCGACCGCGTTGGACACCCGGATCTTCGAGTACTTCGATGGTATTCGACAACGAAAGTCCCGCAACGTGGGATTGTATACCCGATTCCATCGCCGAACGCTCCTCATGGAGCGGAATATGGTGTCCACACGGGGTATGGCGACTGCTTTCACGATTGTACCTGGGATGGGCGTTCCTCTGGCCGGAACGGGCGTGGGAGGCCCCACTAATCGGCCGATTAGTGCGTCTCGGTCTCCAGATCAAAGTCGTCGGGAGTTGCCGTTTCGACGGCGGGGAGCCGACGGATCCGTGGCCGTAGGAGGACGTAGACGGCAGTAAAGCCGAAGCCGCTCGCGGCCAGCGCCATCGTCGTCGTGGTCCCCAACGCTTCAGCAACTCCTCCACCAACGAGTGAGCCAAGCGGGAGCGTCGCTCCCGAGGCGGTTCCCTTCGTCGCAGAGGCGCGTCCAAGTAGGTCAGTCGGGAACACGCGCTGGTTCAGCGTTGCGGTGAGCACGCCCGATACGCCAACAGGAATCCACGCGAGACCGAACAGCGTGATAGTCAGTGCAGTCGTTGGCGCAAACACCGCCACGATCCAGCATACTGCACCAAGCCCCTGGGAGACGAGTTCCGTGCCGTAGGACTCCCCCAAACTCTGTGTGAACCCTATTCTTATCTACTGATGGTCCAGCACAAGCTTACGAAGAGTCCTCTTCGATAGCGGTTCAACTGACACCAGCTCCCCAATAGCAGAATAAAATAGGCTTGTGGTTACCGCTCGCTCCGGATACTCACTGGCGAGTACGTGATAATACACGCTCAGTTGCTTGCGATACTCGTCCTGTGCCCGTCGGCTTCGGTCAGTCTTGTAGTCGATTATCTCGACTCGATCGGGCGTGATGTGGACCAGGTCCACGATACCCGTAATCGAGACACGCTGGTCATCGATCTCGAGTGGCAGGATGGCATCCTCTTCGGCGTACAACTCTCCATCCAGCCCATCCAGCAGCGATTTGATGCGCTCCTCATGCGGGTTCGATGGTGAGACCGCCTCACCCAGCACATAGGCCTCTGCGAAGTCATGCACCTGTGAGCCAAAGTCCACCCCACTTGCTTCATCAGCGTCGGCCTTACCGGCATCGGCCTCCGATTCAGTAAACACGGAGTCATCCATCAGTGAATGTGGACTGTAGCCAACCGGCCCATCGGGTGTTGCAATGCTGAACGGCAGCTGTGCCTGGACTGACTCGTCGGGCTGGCTCGCTTCAATTTCTGTCGCCCCCTCGGTAAGTTCGACTGGCAGCTCAGAGAGGAACGTATTTGGATCGGCCCCACTGGCAAAAACGACGTGGCTCTCGGCTCGGGTGATGGCCACATACAGGAGCCGGCGTTCTTCGTCGTAGTTATCGGGGAGGCACTGCCGCAAGACATCGTAGCGCCAGTTATCGTAGACGTGTGGATACCGGCCTTCGTCAGCGAAGGTTTTGCGCTGTCGGAGCCCCGTCGCCTCGTCGTACTGCAGCACACCACTGGTCCGACCACGCGGCGGGAACCGCCCGTCGTTCATATTGGCCAGGATGACGATCGGATACTCCAGGCCCTTGGCGCCGTGGATCGTCTGGACCGTCACCGAATCCGTATCAGTAGTGGTGTTGATCGCGTGGGTACTCCCCTTGTCAATCGCGCGTTCGATAAACTGGATCAGGTCCCCGCGAGTGAGTGTTGTGGCGTCGTGGACGGACTGGATATGCGCCAGCAGTTCCCGTGCATAATCGCCAGTCAGCCCGTAACGATCGAAGACGCGCCGGGCCAGCGAACTTACTGCCTCAAGCTCCCGCAGAGTGTCCCGGAATTCGGTCATCGCTGGCGGGTAGTCTTCTCGCTCCAGTTGCGCATCGATCTCGTCAAGCGTGTAGCCCGCCCGCTCTAGAACAACGGCCCAGCCACGGTCGCCATCGGATTCGACGATCCGCAGCCACGCCAGCAGTAGCTTCGCGGGGTCACTGCGGTACAGTTCGACTTCCCCGTCGTAGGCCATCGGGAGCCCGTGCTCCTCGGCTGCAGTCAGTAGTTCTCGTCCGTAATCGCGTGTTCTGGTCAGGACCGCAATATCGCCGTGGCTCGGGGTTGTGGGGTCGCCGTTCTCGTCTTCAATCCGGTAGTCGTCGCTATCGACAATTGACTGGATCCTGGCCAGTACCGCCTCGTGTTCATCCTCATGCTGAACGGCCTCGATGCTGGTCTCGTCGAAGGTGGCATTCGAGGACAGCGAGTCGATGTCGACGGGCTCATCGATTGTTTCCGAGCTGGTCGCTGGCGTGGTCAATGCATTTGTCGAGAAGTCAAGCAGTGTCTGTGTCGATCGGTAGTTCTCCGTTAGTTCGATGTATGTTATCCCATCCGTCCCGAATTCGACCTGCTCGGAATCAGCGTTCAACTCGCTCCGGAATCGCTTCAGCCGGGAATCGAACTCCGCGATGTTCTCGACGGCGGCGTACTGGAACGAGTAGATGCTCTGTTTCCAGTCGCCCACGACACAGAGATTGTCCGTCTCAGCGAGCAGCAGCGCCAGCTTGAACTGAATCTCACTGGAGTCCTGGAACTCATCGACCATCACGTACTCGAACCCGACGCGGTCACGCAGCGCTGGCTCCTCGCACAGTGCCACGAAAGCAAACAGCTGGAGGAACCCGAAGTTCAGGTAGTTCCGTTCCAGGGCGAACTCCAGATACTCGAAGTAACAGTCGTGAACGAATGCCAGTAGCTCATTCCGATCCTCTTCAAAGACCTCGCGAGCGACGCTATCGTCGAGTTCCTTGGTTCCCCGGCCACCCCGAAGCTCCGATTTGGAAGGAGCCGCCGAGCGGTAGGTTTTGTTCGTCCCGAACCGCGAGAGATCGTCCCGGAGCGGGGACTGCTTGCGCCCATCGTTGCGGGCCTGATTTTGGGCATCGAAATACTGCTTGAACAGCTCGTAGTCCCCCAGCAGATGTTGTTTCTCCTCTCGATACCAGCCATCTGCAGTCGGGAAGATACCCTTCGCAGCGAGTTCGTTAATGAGCGAGAGCGGCTCGGTAGGTTCTGAGAGTGCCCGAAAGATGTCGTTGTACTCAGGATGGCGATCCCGGAACTGCCCGAAGAACTCACGGAACAGCTCATTCTCGAGTTGGCTATCCTCAAGGATCTGGGTACCGCCAGTGATTCGGTCGTCGATGCCCAGATGCGTCGGGGCGCGATAGCCGTGCTCGTCGAGCAGGTCGTGACAGTACGAGTGGAACGTCTGGATCGGTGCGTCGGCCAGCTCACGCATTCCGTACGAACAGTGCTCGACGATGCGCTCACGCATCTCGGTGGCCGCACTGCGGGTGAAGGTAACCAGCAGGATGTCTTCTGGCTCGACGTCGGGCTGGTCGACGATGTTCGCATACCGGCGTGTGATGGCGAAGGTCTTGCCGGTGCCAGCACCGGCGTCGACATGGTAGATCCCCTCGGTCTCATCGATCAGCTGTTGCTGGGCCTCGTTCGGTGTGTCGTCACTCATCGGCTGCCCTCCAGGAACATATCGCGATGATCGATCCGGCGATAGTTGGGTTCGCCACCCAGCCCCTCAATCGGGAATCGCTCCTCGCCCGCCCGGTAGCGATTGATCTCGGTCAGTCGGTCGGCGACGAATTCCTCGAACTGGTCGAGATCATCTTTGAAGAAGTTGCGCTTCCTGACGCCGTTGAGCGCTCGAATCGCCTGGTCAGCCCCTTTCTCGGCATCGACGTCGTCGCTGGTTTCTTGACGCACGGCCTTGGCAAATCGGTCGGCGAAGTCAGACTCCCGTAATGCCGACCGCTCCGTCGTGTCCGGGAACGTGAGGTCTGTCATGATATCGCTGTAGCCCCCGAAGCCAAGCTCCTCGAAGGTCGCCACGCAGTCCTTGTAGCCATCCAAGAGGACCTCGTACGCCGGGCGCGTCCCGACGAACTCGTCGAATGACTGCGGGTAGTAGGAGACTATTGTCAGCGTATCATCCACAGCCGCGTCGCCGGTGATCGCATCGTCGAGCGTTTCGAGGAAGTGGAAGAACGAGAAGGATAGCTCCGCGTTTGGCTGGTGTGTACGGAACTGTGCCAGGTAGGCGATTGCCTGATAGTTGATTGTATCATTGGGCGGGTCCATCGCAGCCTGTTTACAGACATCGTAGGCTGATTTCTTCGACCCGCTCTTGTAGTCGAGCAGGGCTGTGGGTCCCTCCACGAGGTCGATTTTCCCGTTGATACCGAGGTCCGGGTTGGTGAACTGGCGTTCGGTAAGCGGCGAGTCCACGGGGCGGTCGAAATACGATGCGAAGAAGTTCTCATCGGGCTCCCCGGCCGGGGGCAGATCGGCAGGTGCCGTCGGTGGATTGGCATCCAGATATTCGACGATGGTTTCCAGCCCGATCCGATACTGGCGTCGGCGTAACATTCGGTCCGTCTCAGGGTAGAAGGGTTTGGCTTCCTCGAGCATGACATCGACCACCTCCGAGAGCGTGTCTGTGTCGATGATCTCGGGATAGTTGACGTAGAACTCCGCGAAGTCATGGAACAGATTCCCCTCGCGGAAATAGTCCTTGTCGGGGGAATCGACCAGCCGGCTGAAAAGATACTCCCGTGGGCTGTTGACGAAATTGTTGAGACTGGTCTGGCTGATCGTTTCGATGGGTGCCGACTCGACCGGGGGTTCGACGGCCGTTTTCGCAAAGCCATCACGGTCACCATCGACCGTCCGTTCATACCTGACTGATTCGAGGTCGCTGAATCGCTCAAAGGGCTCTTCGAGGAGTTCCTCGAAGTAGAGACACGGCGTCACCGGTTGGCCCCCAGCGGTATCCTCGACCAGATAGTACTGGTCGCTGCCGCTCTGGATTAGTCGCTGAAAGCGGCGGATATACCGATCGAACTGCGCCTCCGTGTCGACCCAGGGGCGCTGTGGAGCACTGTTGGTCCAGCCCTCGTCAAGCCCGAGAAAGAACACGGCCTGTCGGTCGACGTAGCCGGCAGATTTGGCATCTGCGAGTAACACGCCCTCGTTTTCTCTGTCCACTGGGACCTCGTAGAAATCCAGATAGAAGGCCAGATCACTAACCCGCGATTCGGTGACCACAGTGTCGTGGAGCCCGAGCGACTCGAGTTCGTCCCGGAGACGGTCCAGTGTTCGGCCGGCTTTCGATTCGTAGGCCGTGAGGAGCGAGCCAAAGGTTCGGTCCCCGATCGTCTCGCACACCTCCGTAATCCACGCGGTTGCTGGCAGGTCGGTCGCTGCCAGCCGTTTCTCACTGTGCTCAATATCAACATCGGTCCCAAGTCGTGACAGTATCGGGGCGATATCGCTGACAGTCGTCTCGGAACCACGATAGGCGACGCGCAAGAGCCGCAGTACTGCTCGCACATCGAGGTCATCGATGAACCCCGGTCCTCCATAGTAGGGAATATCTGCCGCTTCAAGCGCAGATTCGACCAGCGGAGAGTACTGGCTCGAACTATCCAGCACCACTGCGACATTATCAGCCGACTCCTCGTCGATGGTATCCACGACCGCGTCGACAATCGCCGATGGGGACCTGAAGATGTTGAACGCCGGATAGTCGAAGGTGTCGTCAGTCAACAGGGGATACGTGTCATACTCCGCTGGCAGGATCGATCGTTCGAGTTCAGTGAACTCCGGGAGCCCAACGACGGCAACCGACTGGTCCGCGTCAACCGTGAACTCTGTCAGCTGTTGTGACGTCGACTGGCGTGCGGCGAGCCTGTCCACCACAGTGCGCGTGGTGGGATCGTCGTAGGCTGGATACTCCAGGATCCCCGCGGCCTGTCCGTGGTGCTCCCAGCACTGGAGGACGTTCCCGATAGCGTAGGACAGAGCTTTCCACGAGTCGTCGACAGTGTCGGCGAGTTCCAGAAACGCCGTCCGGTCTTCGGCCTGCTCGCGCCGCCCAGCGGCCAGTCGGCGTGGAGTGGTTGCAAACGTCCCGAACTGTGGCCGGTCGAGCCGGCGGTTGAGGGCGCTCGCAAGCGGGGCCTCAGGAACCAAGACGAGATCATAGTCGGCGACCGATGTATACAGATCCGCAAGTGATCTTGCACGCTGAATAGGCACACTGGTAGGAGTATAACCAGTGGCAAAAAGATGGCTCCATTTCAGCGGTTATTCAGCGTCCACGTTCCTGGTTCGCCAGTCCGAAAAGGGCGCAAAAATATCAGTTTCGTCAAAGCGTTCGATACACGGGACCTCGTAGGGGTGCAACTCAACAACCCGGTCGCGAGGATCGGGATACCGGTCGGCTGTCGTCTTCGCCAGAAGGATTTCCTCAGCATCGGTATGGATTTCGCCCTCCCATCGATATATCGAGTCACAGGCCACACGGTTCACACACGCTGCAAGTCGTTCCTCAACGAGTGTCTGCGCGATCTCCGTTGCAGCCTCTTGTGGAGCTGTGATATAGATCGTCGGCATCAGTTACTGCATTGGGATACACGTATATCAGAACTCCCGCTGCTCGACTTGCGACAGAGTTAGACCGACAGAGGAAGCGTCGCCACGCGGACAGCAAATACCCTCTGACGCTCGCAGCAGTTGAACCACTACGCTCGGTCTTGCCAATGCGGCATCCCCACAGACGCTTCTGAATTAGGACGGTGTACCGTCCACAGAATCGTAGATGTGATAGCACCGAAACATCGGTGTTCCGTAAGAACGGTAAGGTTCTCACCGTGTCAGGATTGGCATGGCTCGCTGGTCGATCCCACTACTCTTCACTGCTGGGGGCGATACCGAGCCAGACCGCGATATATCGATACGCAAAGACAATGCCGAGGATAATCACCATTTCAATCCAGAATGAAATCTCACCCACAGCCGCTTGAAGCACTTCAAGGATGAAAAACACCAGAAGTAATAACGCAATATAGTACAGCGCGAGTTCCGGCAGTTGGTCTTTGTCCATGCATTCCATACGACGGGACCCCTCTCAAACTCTTTCCTCTACGCCGACAGGGTCAGCTACAATCGAACACAGTCCGGCCGGAAGGATCGAAAACCGGCGACGAGGGTCGATCGCCTTCCGTGCGTCACCGTGACTTTGTACAGCGAACGCCGCCACGAGCGGAATCACATCGGCTTCGAGAGCATCTCGGTGGAACGCATCACGTCGATTTTCGGGAATTTCGCGCAACTGGTTCGCATCGCAGTTGCGAGTTCTCGACGGACACCGTAGAACCTGGGAGTGGTCCGCACAGTCGACCAGTGGTTCTCTAAATCGCTGACCCGAACGGTCGTCCCCTCGATAGATGTCGGCTCAAAGCCGAAGAATTTCTGCTCTATGACCGTCGTGATGCGAAACAAGGCGCTGTGAATCACCCGGCTTTGTGTCCGGGTCGTGTGACGACGTACACCGTCCGGGAGACCTGTTCGGTCAGCCTGTGGTAGCTGAGAGCGCTGTAGTAGCTATTGTTGGTACTCGCTGACGCAGAATCCGTTACCCTCGGGATCTGACATCACTGTCCAAGTGGCGGTGTGCGTTTCGTATTCTTCGGTCTTGGTTTCGCGGACAGACCCACCTATGTTACAGAGTTGTTCGACTGTCTCCCTTCGATTCTCGGTTGAGACATCAAGATGAATGGGGAGATCTCGCTCCGTTCCTTTCGGTTGTTCTTTGAACAGCAAATCCGGACCATCTCCAGGCAGGTCAACGATTTCAGGTTCAAGCGATTCTGGCAGCTCACGTCGTGTACCTCCGAGAGCGACTGACCAGAACTCTGCCAGTTGTTCCACTTCATCACAAGCAAAGGTAATAAATTGTACGCTTGGCATGCACTTTGGTTATATTCCGGAGGGTAAAAACACCTATTGGATACGGAAAGTACTACCACGACTATCACCGGGAAATCCTCTGGGGAGACCGGTAACCCTGTATCTTAATGAGGTGAAGGTGGACCGATTGTGTAGTATTATTGATAACCCGAATAATTCGCTGAATGAATGATTGACTGACGCAGGAATAGAGTATAGATAAGGGTGAAGACATTCCCCTCTGGTAACAGGATACCGTAATCAAATTCCCCACCACTCTACATATGTAACCAGATGGTTTCAAGAAATACATTAATGTGGATGACTGGATACCTGCTCTACCTGCTCTCGGCGGCTGTGATGGCATTACCACAGACGACTGGCTCCAAATCAGGTGCAGTACTGCTAATAGCAGCGGCAATCGTCGGTCATATTCTGTCTGGATTGCGGGTACGGTATTTTCGATAACGCCCGGGGACCTATTACCGAGGTGTCCGGATTCACAACGACGGCTAACTCGGCAGTAGCCGATCCAAAACGACACTCGTCCCGTCCTCGGTCCGGGGCACTGCATTCTCTAGCACGTTCTCGTCATTTTCGTCGACGTCGAGAATACCGGTTTCGACGAGACGGGGACTGTCCTCCCGTTCGGCGGTGAGGGTCAGGCACAGCTGGCCGTCGACCTTCCCACCGACAACCGAGATCGTCGCAACTTCGTCGGGAAACGTGACGGTTGTCCAGCCATTGGGTTTCCGGACCTGCAACTCAGTCATCACCTCTTCTTATCGCGGCAAGCAGTATCAGCACTCTGGCTGGCATCCGAGCCATTTTGTGTCTCCCTCGGAGCCAGAGGAGAGCATGAGTACCACAGCGCCTTCCTTCGAGGAGTATGACTTCGACCGCGGTGACCACGTCAGAACTGACTGGACCGACGGAAACGGCCCACTCGATGCAGTCGTCGGAACCGTTGCAGAAATTTCGTGTTCCGGCGGCAACGTGATCGTCGCTGTCGAGGCTGACGACGACCAGTATCCCGACCGCTCGATCTACGGCGGGACCCATGATTGCGCTCCCGAGTGGGTCGAACCGATAGAGAAATCATAGTCTGACAGCAAGGGAACTCGCCCGTATTTTGTGAGCCTCCGCCGGGTGAGGGGGTTCCCGAACATGAGTCCCGAACAGCGGTCCGTCGACGAATACCCGGTGGCAATCGGCAGGCAATGTCACCGGCGCACTTTTTCAACCGCCACTATAAGTGGTACATATAACTCTCACAACAGATGATTCTCGGGAGTTTACCCGTTCCGATCCGACTGATGATCAGAATCACTGTCATCGCCACGATCTAAGTTTATGTTCCGGTCGGAGAGACATGTCAACGCGGTACCTGAGAGTTCTATCTGGAATGATGTGCCGTCATCGAGAGACTCCGAGACCGTCTTTCCTGTCAGTAGCCTCTCTGTCTCATCTGCATCAAGCGTGACCGTGTCTCCCTCTCGTGAGCCGGTCGGCATTTTGGAGTCAGCGCCGCTGGCGAACTGGTCCTTGTATGCCGCGTACTCGGCGGAGAATCCGAGAAGCGATGCCGTCCGCTTCCCGACCCGACCAGAGTAGAGTATAAACATGAGGAAGCCGATGTAGATTGGGAATCCCGTCGTCATCGCACTTCCCCCATTCACCTCGTGATAAGAGAGAATACTAAGCAGGATGGGGACGGCGAACAGTAACCCGATACCGGTACTAATTATGACCAGTTGAAACGATCGGGTGATAAGCGTGTCCCACTGCAATCGCTGTCCAAGTTTGATTCCCAGTATTCCTCCCATCAGGAGCAAGTATAGTCCTAATATTGACAGAATATCTGAGGAATTCTGCTCGTATACTATTGCGCCTACCGAGAGGCGATGATAGGGTGCTTCGACCTGCGTTATTTTGTACGCTGCAGAGCTTGAGAGGTAAAAATCGTGTTCACTCCACTCCTCTGGGGGGCTCTCATCTGGGTGGCCGAACAGTGTTATGGGCGGACCTCGATCTGTTATGGACAAATCTCGCTCTATCTTCGCTCCGATTACGCGCCGAACCGACGGAGGGACATCTTGATACTGGAGGGTGTTATTGTTAGTAACCGCGGATGTTTCCTCCAGTTTCACATGCTTGTTTGTTCCCTCAACCGCGCGTTCAGATTCGATCTCGTATGCTATGTAGCTACTCGCCAGTAAACCAGAGATCAAGAGTGTAACGAAAGCTAGATACGAGAACCACGACAGGGCGGACTTGATTTTGTCGTTAATCCGACTACGCTCCATGTCATCACTATCGCCTACTGTTGCACTTGAAATACCATGTGTGATGGTAAAACATACAGTCGGACTTGTCTATCTATCACCCACACCCGCGGTAAACGGCGATATTCCCCTCGCTGATTTATCTGGCGAATGCAACCAAATACTGGTCTCGTGGATGGCCCTCCTATCGAGTTCGTGTCCGAAAACGGCGATTAAAACCCCCGCAAGATGGGCCGCAACTGAATCGTCCCAACGCTTGCTCTCTTCCCAAGGCGAGGGTGCGTCACCCCCGCCCCGTTCGCCGTAGCGAGGTCCTTGCGGACTACTCGCGCTTAAGCTGCAAGACGCGAACCGCGATGGACAATGTCGTCAGGACTGTCGTCACAGTCCACATTGCCATCTTCACTGCGCCGCAGCCCGCGAAGAGCGTTCCAAGCATCTTGCGGGGTTGGTGACAGAACGTCACCAGTGTATTGAAAGACAGCCTGCCCTAAAGCGTTATTGGTGACAGTGCCGCTGCTCAAAAATCTAATACACAGGGAAGTGAAAGTCACCTCCCCGCAGATGCTTGGAACATTCGTACATACTGCCCACCCAGTGATATAATTTATGCCACTATTGCATACTGCGATGCTCAGACAAACCTACGGAACGGGAACCTGCAGGTCCAGCAGTGATACGATTGGAGCAGCACACATCCGAGAAACCCAGCTGCTGTCACTGTCGCTACAGTCGCCGATATCGTAGGGCCGAACTTCTGGAGTCCGTGACCCACTCGCGACCTGAACAACACAAATACCACAAGAGTACCGAATCCGTTCCTACACCACCTCACGCCGCCGTTCGTACTCGTCACGCTCCAGTGCCCACTTGTATGTACTTCCGGGCGCCGGGTTACCAAGCCACGCCAGAAACCGCTCGGTCGCATCGAAGGGTAATGCCAGCCGCCGATCCCACACCGTCACCTCGTAGCCCTGCTCGACGAGCGCTTGCTCGCATGTCGTCGGTGATCGTCCAAGTGGCCCGTGGCCGCGTCGAGTCTCCGGACCACACTAACCCACCGTCATAGGCGTACCAGATGCACGCAATCGGTTTTGTTAGCGTCCAGTCTAATGGTGGCCGATCTATCCAATACGTCGTTGCGCCGGCTTGATCGACACCTCCACTTTTGTTGAATAGTGTGTAATGTTTACATGAGTAGCGATAATTTCCAGACTACCCCTGGCGGTGTGCGACCCCGCGCCGGGATCTGTTGGGAGAATCCAGCGACGGCGCGAGTGCCTGAGTTGAACTGATAGGGAAATCCTAGTCTGACGGCAAGGGAACTCGCCCGTATTTTGTGAGCCTCTGCAAGATGAGAGGCGTTCCAGAGAAACCCGATCAGCCATACTCAAACAGGCACGCAATCCAGACCAGTACCAAGGTTGCCCTGTCACACCTGTTGTGACCACTGGAATCGCTGTGGTCGCTCCGTTCGTGTTACGACCACTCACTACACTCCTGACAACAGGGGGTCGCTCCCGGTTCCTGCAGCTAGGAAACAGCGGCGTCGACGGCGGCAGGGCACGTACCACCGCGTCCAGTAGCGTTGGTTCAGTGTCGGTTCGTGTCCTATCCGACGTGTGTCACAGGGTTAGGGGGTGGACTCCACCACAACGGGTGTGACGCCACGTGTGGCGGCTTTGTGGTCGCTGTTCTCCAACAAATCGAGACCGATGTAGCGTTTTTCGAGCAGCCCTTCGGCTGTTGCCATATCCATCGCGAGGATCTCAGTTTGGGTCTGATCCCGTCCGACCTGTCGGGTTTTCTCGACAACGTCGTCGCCGCCGATGTCAACCAGTGTCTCCCAGACGCGCTTGATCGTCTGGCGATGGGGTTCCTTCCCGAGTTCGGCGGTGAGGGCTGTCTGAAGGTCTGCTTTGGTCATGAACACGCCGCTGCCGTCGGTTCGTGTCGTGGCAAATTCCGGCCAGCGCTTGGCGATGCTGATGGCGCGGTAGGTGTTCTGGCGGTTCGAGCGCTCGACGAACATGGTCTTGACTTTCGATTGGCGGCAGTTCGCGAAGAAATCCAGCGGCGAGGTGCTGGGTTCGATGCCCTCTGGCAGCTCCTCGGCGTCTTCCTGCTGGTCGGTGTCGGCTTCGAGTTGCTGGGCTTTGGCGATGGCGCTCTTCGCGACATCGCGGGTGGTCTCCTGTTGTGCTTCGAGATCGTCGAGGCGCTGGTTGTTCGTGGCGGCGTCACCGACAGCCGTGGTGGCAACCTCGTGGGTCTGTTCGAGGTCGGCCTCTAGTTCGGTGACGCGTTCGTGGAGGTCATCGATAGTCGCGACCAGTGTCTCAAGAACACTCGAAACGAGGGGTGACATGCCGTCGCCGAGGTCGTTGACGAGCGCCTGGAGTGCGTCGGTATCCGTCTCAGCCTGTCCGATATCCATGTCGAGGTGGTCGGCGAGGACTTGGTCGGTCTCGTTGTCGTCGTTGGGGTTTGTTTGTCGTGGCATTGTGACCACAGGACCCGTGCTCGGAATCGAACCGAGCGGTGCTGACCACAGCACGGGCTGTCGGTGACGTAGCTGGCGCTCTCTAGGCGAGCGGTTGGCTCGTGGCAACCCCGCTCCGTCTAGTGGATTTGTGTCGTGGCACTGCGCCGGCGACGAGCAGTCTGTATGCGCTGTCGTCGTCCGGACCAGCGTGGTACTGGGTTCACCGGTCGCGCTCCGCTGGTGGCAGTGGTACAGTCGTGGCTGGGACCGGAGTGGGTGCTATGGTGGGTCACGTTTCGATCACTGCTCGGCGCTCGATGGCGACATCGTGGGCGTGGTCCCCGTGATGGTACTGGTCGTAGTAGTTCTCGATGGAGGGGAAGTCAGCCGTCCATTCGGTGTAATGTTCGAGGTCGCCGACGTGGTAGTGGAGTCGCCACTGGGCTGTGTCTGATGACGCTGTCTCGGTGGCAGGTTCCGGTGATGGATCAGCGCGGGCCATCAGTCATCCCCTCCTGCGAATGGCTCAGGACGGCTGCTCTCGCGTTCAACCAGCGCACAATCTGTGACCGGAACGGTGAACGACATCAGCTCGCCAGTCTGACCGATTGCGTCGACCAGCCGTCGGCGCGTGGTCGTGTCTGGTTCAGACGCCTGCAACCGACGGAGCGGTTCTGTCGTGAGGTCGGCCAGTAACACGCCCGTGACGTGTTCGTCGTCGACAGTACGGACCAGCAACAGCGGGTTACTATTGGTGGTCGTAATGGCGACGATCTCGCCGACGGTCGGGTGGGTAGTCATCGCCCCACCTCCCAATAGAGTGAGCAATTGATGGGGCGTTGATACCCACTCGGAAACGCAGTACCGGATAACTGATGGCCAAAACGACTTTTATGTGTACTTACCAATGAATCGGATGAGTTCCCGAGGCCGGAGTGACTGTCAGTGGTGCCAATCGGAGGTAGTAGTTGGTCCGGATCCGGAACTCGGTGTCGGGGCCGATGAGCTCGAATGGTGGCGGAAGCGCTAGCTTCAGTACGGCTGTCCCCCGGCTGGCCACCATTCTGTCGCCGGTACGCTTGCGGCTGTGTCGTACTCCATGAGCGGACAAACTGTGAGTCTGAGTCACAACTGTTTTTGATACCAACTCCATACCGGTCGGTTGGGTACTGGTCTCTATTCCATCCCCCCATGGACCCACCCCGAATCATCGATTTGCCCGAGGCCAGAACCCGTCGTCGTGGATGACGACTTCCGGTGGTGCGTTGCACGCCACTTCCTACACCCCCCAGCAGCCCACCACTTTCATACCACGACCCACTCTCCTGACGAGTCAGTTGTCTACGTGGCAGTGAGACTGGAGGTTGCTGGCATCGGGCCGACTGGTACGAGGATAATACCGGTGCTTGCTTGCGATTCGACGGAAACCGCAAGCGATTTTATTCCGAATCGTGCTATCTTCAGTTGGGTTCTGGTCCCCGCTCAGCATCCCCATAGGACCCATCTGATTCATCAAGTAGTCTGGGTCCAGAACCCGTCGCCGATTCAGGCGACGCTGAATGGGCTGTGATACGCCATTTCCCCGTGGCTGTCCCCCATTCTTCTCCTGAGATGACTGGTGCCAGTGTGTAGTCTGGTTCCGATATGCGGAATTACGTCTCTGAGTATGGACTCCACCGGAGTCTGAGTGGGCAGCGAATCGGGCAGCTGGAGGCTTGAGACTGCATGACAGGGGCAAATTAAAATTAATTAGGAGGAGTGCATAGCGTAGATACGGGTTCTGATCCCCGCTACAGGCTGGATCCCAGGATGGTTTCAGTTGGGCCATGCCGTGAACAGGGTCCAGAACCCGCCCGTGCCTCTGACAGACGGGTGGCAAATTCTGTGCCCGTTGCCACCCCACACTCGCCTTCGGGTAGCTGTATAAAAGCCGCGTGATATCAGAGCCACGGGAGTGTACAGGTACCGTCACTGTTGGGCACCTCTGGTCAGACGGGGCTGCTCGCAGAGTTGTGTGAGCGTCTCGGCGTGTTGGTGGAGCCCTTGTCTGCCAGCGTCAGTCAGCGTATACTCGTTGGTGCGCGCGTCGAGTTCGTCGCGGTTGATGAGGTTCTGTTCGACGAGTCGGTTGAGATTCTGGTAAAGGCGGCTGTGGTTGATCGGGTCGGCGTAGCGCTCGTCGAGATAGTCCTTGAGCGCGAGGCCATACGGATCATCGTCGACGGCGGCGATGGCTTCCAGGAGGTCGCGCTGGAAGCCCGTCAGGTCGTGGTAGGTCGTCATCGGTCGCCTCCGGTGGTATGCATCTGGCCACAGCTGGGACGTGACTTGGCAAGAGTCTGGGGCGCGCGTGACCGGAAGTGGATTTTTGGCGTCCGATTTTCGTCTCTGGCCCGCTGTGGCGTGTTCGTGGGCCGCTCAGTCGATGACCGGAAAATGACCGGAAGTGACTGGAAGTACCGCCGTCTGGTGGTTTCCGAATGACCGGAAGTGCCGGTCGGTGGCGAGCGATGCGACTCTTCGTGGGTGGGCTTGCCGGTTGTCATGGGTTCAGTGCGACGCTGTGTGCGAGAGTAGGCGTCGCTTATTTCGTGATGTTACACCCGACACCCATAATACTTGCTCTAGAAGAACACTTGTAGAGAGACATTACTATGTCCGAACCGACCAAAATGCTCTCAAAGTGTCTAAGCCCGGACCAGACCCAACGGTCACCAAAATCGACGTTTTGAAAGAAATTAGGCTAGCTTATCCACCGGTTCAGGCCCCTAAAGGTCTCGCTGAACGGCTGGAGATTAGTAATACGGCAGTCAGCAATAAGCTAAAAGATATGGAGGAAAACGGGTGGGTCGAATCAGAACGTGTGGGGCGTGCCCGGGTATATTGGATAACAGATGATGGGCGAGCTCAGTTAGATCCAGAGTTCTCGTCAGGCAACCAGTAGACAACTGCATTTCCTACTTTATGACGTTCTATTCGAACTTCAGGCCCCATTGATTGCAAACGCTGTCGGATTCGAGTTTTAGATAGTCCAACCCGCGTGGCAATGTCTGAGGTAGTTACAAACGGTTTCTCCACATCCTCAAAGCATTCGAGTAGTTCTTTATCACTGACTTTCCGCTCTGGGCCTCGGGTAGACATCTTGTCTCATTCGATAGTTGTTTTTCTAGGGCAATAGTTTTTTGTTTGTCTAGCCCAACAGTACAAGTAGGAACACACGCGCCGCTGGTCGATTTCTCACGAAATCGCCCCGGTGCTGTAACACCGAGGCGCGTGGTTCCGGGAAAGAACCAATGGCAACTACGCAATCCAATCCACAAGAACGTACCGCACGCGAACTACTCACGCAAGGCCGCCCACTCTTCCTTGGCGTCGACGGCGAGGGTGCAGCGCATTACTGGGACAGCTACGAGTTCGCCGTGGCTGTTGTTTCGGCCAATGGTGACGCCGAGAAGGTTGTGCTGGCAGAGACGCCCTTTGAGACGCTCTCGGAGTGGTGTGAATACACGCGCTCGGAGCGTGGCTGGGACATTGGTCCGCATATCGGTGGGTCGCTGGTTGGTGATCTTGTCCGGGCGGTGGAAGCATGAGCGAGGTTTCGGTCGCCGACGCGAACGGCTTCGTCTACGAGCCCGTCCGTGGTCCCAAGCGGAAGATCGAGTTCGAACCGCGGTCAGATGGTGAGTTCGAGCGCATCGAGGCCGTCTGGAACGGCTGTTAGTGGCGTGTGACTGGCCGAGAGGTTGTGACGACGATGCGGCGGATTTGAGCGCTGGACTCTACATTGTTACCGCTTAAGATCAATACTTCGCCTTTGAGGATGTCCAAACTGCCTATTCGTCTTGTGAGGAGAAGTCATGTCGCTTGTACAGCATGGACAAATTTCTGTGGATCGTTGATATTGCGAGCGATGATTCGAGAGGTCCCTGTATCGCCTGCTGATTCCAGCCTGACGTGCCCAACAGAAATCAGTCGTTCAATGGGCGACTTATTCAATTCGATACCCTGAATCCGGTCTCTGGGCATCGTTCGCTCCTTCTTTTTTAATAACTGATAGCCTACGATTACCCGGCCAGAAGTAACGTAGTACTTTGTCAGCGAGTTACGCCATAGCTGGACAATTCCCACGGAGTACATCGCGATCCCCAAAAAGAATGCACCAGCTGGGTACGCAACTGGAAGTGTGGTTCTGATGAGTCCATAAATACCGAGAATACCGATCACCATCCCTATAACTGATCGGACGGCAGCAACTCTCTGTGTTGGCTGCGTTTTGAAGCGCAACTGCTCTCCATCCAATCGGGTTGGAGTTGGAGTGGCCGAAATGGCTGTCAGTACGCCTCCAAGAACGATTCCAGCACCCAAGATTGCGGCAAGGTACCCAGAGTATGTGAGCGCGATATCCGACTTCGTTGTAAGCTGCCACCCAACAACAGCGAGGCTACTACCTGATCCGAGACTCCACCAGAGTGAGGGAGAGGCCAGCATATCACTTTTGCCCCCACACGGTATAGAGGACACCAACCGCTGAGATGAGTAAGCCGATGACAGAGAGAGTGAATGCGTTCAGACTGCCGGTTAGTAACCCATCCTCTGGATAGAGCAACCCTCTTCCCTCAAGCACACCTTGTTGGTTTGTATCCCGGTCCGCTGTATTAGTGCTTTCTTGATTTTCAGTGGTCTCAGTAGCAGCTGTCGTTGCGACCCGAGTCGCAGTGGGCGTAGTTATTGTCATCGGTTTTGAACTAGTTGGTTTGCTTGTCTGTGTCTCCTGGTCAGCTGAGTTATCAGTTGACGTGACTTCAAGGATTTCTTCATCCGAGAGGGTTCCGGCGGCACTCGCAGGCACAACTGTGAGATCTTGTATCCGAATCACGGCAGTTCCTGATGAGAGATATCCTGTCCCATAGATTGCTTTTATCTCTACCAGTGGCTCTTCAACAGGACTGATCGGTAAGCGTACTGTCCCCCAAGATTCGTCAGCGGACTGCCCTGGGATATCACGTTTTGCTTCTACTGTTCGTATGCCCTGCTGGTCACCATTTCCGTTGGCGTGCCAGGCTACCCGGGCGATGAGAATATAGGTGTCTACGTCCTTATTGAACTTCGATTCATCAAACGTGTATTTCATTGAAACCCGCCTGTCATCGCTCTTCCTCTCAAGATAGCCGTTATATCCCTCTGTTGTTTCTCGCTCAAACGACGGGAATTGGCCATCGCCAGAGTCCCATTCAATTGGACGTAGTGGTGGATTGATCGATTTTTCAACGAGTGCAGTTTCATTTGCTTCAACTTGCTGGCCTGTGGCGATGCTGCTGCTACCGAGCACAGTACTTGCCCCAATCAAGATGAGGCATAACACAGCAAAAAAATAGGCCCGTCCGTTTAGCATTATATTATTGATTCTGATATTTCTCATATTTAGTACTTGTTTTCTTTACCGTGCCACAGAGTGATTAGCATCTGATTCAGTGAACTACGGACCCAAGGACGACTGCTGTTTTTCGGTGGCGACGGCGACGGAGCGGCGCATTACTTGGACAGCGATGAGTACGCCGTTATCACAACTGATAACAACACCGATAATTCGCTGGCAGACGCTGGATCCCCTCCAACAGGCCAGTGTGTCGGTGTTCGTTTCGATGTCACCCACATATCCAACCATAGACGAAGACGACTGTCACGAGCTACTCAGCTACTTCAGAGCGCTCGGTGAAATCGTTGTCTTCCACGAGCCTATCAACCCACGTAGCGCGAATTTCCAGCAGTGTCTGACCGCCGCCAAAGAAGCCGGCTATGACGACGTTGCAACCGAACTGCAACAGACGCAAGACAGTCACCAGTACTGGGTCGAGTACGCCCTCGAACAGTTGAATACAGTCCAGCAGGTCGCAACGCGCTTCGACGGGCTCGAAGTGCATTCCTGGCCTGATGATGAGCTGGTCCGCTCGACGAGCGGCCAACTTCGGTCAAAGCTCAACGCAATGCAACAGGCCGTCTCACCGGAGTCGTTCTCCACATGTGCTACGGACGCCTCGCCTGAGCAGTCCGAGTTATCCCGGGACGGGGAGTCCATAGACCGTCTTATCTAATGTGTCTATCAGGCACCGCGTCAGGGTCTGGCTGGGTGACGTTACGGCCTCCCGGCACATGCTGAGTATCAGCACATGGCGGCGACGGTGTAGAGGGAGACGCTAACCAACACGAACCGGTCAATTCCTACAACTGTTGGTTAGCCAATGACTGATTGGTTTCTGTCCGGCGTTTGTTTCTCCCACACTCCCCCAACAATACCTAGACAGCGAGTATGCGTATTGACCAATTATGGGGTGCTAATGCCAATGAAAAGCTACTGAACCGGCTGCACATTATACAAAAGGCACTTAATTGATTATAGATTAACTTATTAGAAATGAAAAATATCCACTGGGATAAACTCCCCGCAGCTGTTCTGGCCACCATTGGAGTAGGTTTTCTTTTTCGAGGATCTAATACATATCTTAGTCACCTTTCTCGAAACCCGAGTCACGAGCTTGGTCTTCTGGCCGAAGTCGTATTTATCGCCCACGTTCTGGGTGGATTAGCTGTAATCAGTGTTGGCGTCCACTCGTATCGAACTGAAAGAATCGCTTTTCCACTGGCTGCTCTTGTGTTCGGTGCCGTGGTTGGCATTGAATCTGTTATTGATGGCTGGCTATCGTGGGAGAACACGCAAGCCGCGCTTCTCACCTTACTGCTAATTGCCGGCGTCCCCGCCGTACTCGTTTGGGCGGTCTGCCGATACTCGCGTATTCAACGACTGAAGAACTCGACCACACAGAAGTAGACTCATTTTCTACTCAACATTGCGGCGGATCTGTTCCCTGTACTGCCCATACTGCTCGTGAACTACTCACCCAGGGCCGCCCACTCTTTCTCGGCGTCGACGGCGAGGGTGCGGCCCATCGGACAGCTACGAGTTCGCCGTGGCTGTCGTCGCCGCTTGTGGGGACGCTGAGAAAGTTGAGTTAGCTGCAACGCCCTTCGAGACGCTTTCTGAATGGTGCGAATACACGCGTAGCGAGCGTGGGTGGGACATCGGCCCGCACGTCGGTGGGTCGCTGGTCGGCGATCTTGTCCGAGCGGTGGAAGCATGAGTTGCACTGTCGAGAAGCGTAAGCGTGTCCGGCGTGCTGCGAGGGCGATTCAAGAGGAAGTACCGACTGAGTCCGTCGATGTGCTTGCGCCGAGTGCGAGTCAGTACGGTGCATGGACGCTTGATGCCGTGCTTCGGGACGCGGAGAGTGTGCCACCTGAAGTGCTTCGGGAGTTGGCGCTCGCTGGGTTGACGTTGCAGCCGACGCCGTCGCAAGCTGAGTATCAGCACGTTGCGGCGACGGTGTAGAAGCCGCTAACCAACAATGGCTGCCCAGAACTCACGACTGTTGGTTAGTCGAGAAGCGATTGGTTGCTGCCCGGCGTTCGTTTGTCACGAGCTCACCAGAAATATCCGCTCAGTGAGTATGCGACTGGAACTCTCAATTGGGATGAGAACAGCAGCGACAGTCGTCCCGCTATTAAGGGGACTCGCTCGTCGAGTTTGTCTCGAGGTCACAGGCCATGAGCGTCGAAACGGTGCTTGCCGTGAGTTCTCCCGTATCGTCGATCTCCGCGCGCGTCGAGGATCGGTTACAATCGAAGTTTTCGGGCGTGACCTGTTCGGTGACGGTCGTCTCGGTTTCGAGCACACCTACCGATAGGGAGTACGTATCGGACTCGCTGAGCGTAATCAGTACAGTGCCCTCAGGTTCGACCGTGTAGACGCCGTCGAAGTGCGCTGTCGAGTCCTTCTCGACGAGGATTCGCGTCGTCCACGTCTCCTCCGATGGGTTCCGGAGCATGAGCGTGTGGCTGCCTTTCCCCGTGTCTGCGGGAATCGGGTCGTCACCGAGCGTTTCCGACGCAGATTCACGAGCAGCAACGTGGTCGCTCACGACGCCTTGGCACGCCATCCGCGTGGAAATACCCAGCGAGTCAAGTGTCCCGTCGTCCTGGACGCTGATCGTCGTCTTGGTCACGTTACAGGTGAACTGGCTGGGTTCGACGGTAATCTGTTCCGTCGCATCCAACTCGGGGACGGACACACGAGCGGTGTACGTGTCGAGATCAGTGAGCGACGCCACAATGCTCGCGTTCGGTTCGAGTTCCACCGATTCCTTGAACACGGTTTCGTCCGCCGTCGAAACCGTCACCGTCCCCTGATGAGACTCCGCCGTCGGATTCCCGAACGCGACGTGGTGGGGAGTTCTGAGACCGCGCTCATCGAGCGACTCAGCGCCGATGGTTCGTTCGACAGTGCCATCGGCGGCGACGTGTGTACGCTCGGTCTGTTGTTCAGTGTTGGTTTGCGTGTCCTCAGAGGTTGGCGTCTCGGAATCTGTCGGCGGTGAGTCACTCGATCCAGCTTGAGTGGTGCAACCGGCGACTGCGGTTGTGAGACCAATTCCTGTGCTTGCCAGAAACGTTCGCCGTTTCATACCCTACCATTGGAAGGGGGAAGTATCGCGCTATCCCAGATTCAAATACGTCTTTGAGTCCCGGCTACTCACTCACGCCGAGTGGGCGTGATTCCGTGCTGGCCGATACGTTCCCCAGTACCAAGCAACGAAGAACAACAGAATCAGGAAGATGCCAATTCCCAGCACAACTCCACCAGGCCCGGTCGCAAACGTTCCGAGCGTCTCCCACATGGTTGGGTCGGGTTGCTGAACAGGGGACGCACCAGCCCGGGGCGATGATACTGGTGTCGGTACTGACCGGCGTATATGGGCGAGTACACTGACGGCTCCGACGAGACCCACTGCGCCGAAGACGCGACTCAACGCCGTCTTGAGCGACGGGCTTGTTCGTTCTGCCCCCGCGAAGAGAACGAGCGCGCTATTGGTCGGCGCGTACACGTCCATTTCGCGGCCCTGCTCGGAATACCACGTCTCGACGACCGCCACCAGGTCTGCGTCCTGGAGTCGGTCGAGATGATAGCTGATATTCTGTACCGAGGAATTGAGTTCAGTTGCGATCTCCGATGCTGTCGTTGGTTCCGCGTATATCTGGCTGAGGATGCGGCGTGCAGTTGTTGAGGAAACTGCTGAGATGATCTGTTCCGCTGATTCATCTTCGAAGTCAACGAGCTTCGGTTCCAAACTACGATCCGAAGCTGTTTGTGGGGTGGGTTTCAGGGGTAATAATGAGGACATTGTTGTCTGATTCGCTTGTAGGAGTATGTGCTTGGGGAAGAGTCAAAGCGGTATTTGAGTCCAATTCTTGTCGAACTATGCTACTCCGAGACGCTTTCGGAGTGGTGCGAATACACGCACTTGGAGCGCGGTTGGGAGACTGGTCCGAATGTCGGTGGGTCGCTCGTCGACGATCTTGTCCGAGGCGTTGAAGCGTGAGCTGCACTGTGGAAGAACGGAAGCGCGTTCGGCGTGCTGCGCGGGCGATTCAGAAGGAAGTGCCGACTGAGTCCGTTGATGTGGTTGCACCGAGCGCGAATCCCCGCAACACTTGAACGTCGCGGGAGAGGATACGCTTGATGCCCTCCATCATCGATGAAACCGTGTTCGGCGAACCCTCCAGAGGGCTTGCAGTGGTTTATCTCTGTGGCGCACTTCTGCTGGCTGGGCAGCAAGGGTACTACGTCATTGTAGAAGGGGCAACACCGTTCTATGCTGGACTGTTTCTGAGCGCCGGGATGGCCCTCTCCGGCATTGCTGAGTCCTTGCCGAACCCTCGACGACGGGCAGCTGGCATCTTGCGGGTCACAGCACTCGTCGTGCTGGTGAGCATGCTCGTAATTTTGTTTGTCACACCCGACCTCCTTATCAACTAAGAGCGGTGATCGATTCGAACTCACTGCTGCCGGCCGGGTGTGTTCTTCAACGGGAACCGCCACGACCGCTGACGATTCACGGGGAGATCTGCCGTATCGGTCACGCCGCTACTGACAGATTCTAAGCGAGTGATCGGGTTCGCCTATACATGAGTCCGCTATACTGAGTAGAGGAAGCCATGGCGGTACCCTCTTATGACCGACCACTCGAACTCACATATGATTGGGCTGGGGACGCTACTTATAATTCTCACAGTCTTTGTGGTGATGACTCTGACTCTCGGTCTGCTACTCCGGTTGCTGAAAGACGCTGACGGACTCTGAGCAGTCAATTAACTGGACTGACTTGATCATTACAAGCAATTGACTCAGTGCCCGCTGTTTCTCGACGCCGTGCCGCGAGACACCGACGGCGTCCCAGCCGAGGTCCTCCGGGAACTGACGCTGGCCGGCCTAACGCTCCAGCCGCTGCAATCTCAAGCCGAGTATCAACACGTCGTCGCGACAGCCTGACAGAACCGAATACTTTACTCTTTTTTATTAACATACTTCGGTTCCAGTTCCCCTATCCCTCATTCCGTTTGCGCTGACCGAACGCTTATGCCACTCATACAGCAATTAGAGGTATGGCCAGTTCGACGCGCGATAGAGAGCCCCACGAGGATGAGATTCGGATGTGGCGCGAGGGGGACTCCTGGATCATCACAGATGTCGAAACCGGCATCACCACGCAGGGTGAGACGCGTCAGGAGGCTCTCGAAATGCTTGACGATGCGGTCGCGGGCTACAAGGGCGAACGCGGCCACGAACCCACCGACGAAGAACTCCGAGAGTTGGGGATTGACCCCGAAGACAATACCACCGGTAATGGCGACCTGCCCGACTTCATGCAGTAAATGCCTCGGGGCACGTTTTCTGGTCGGGACGTCGTGAAGGTCTTGGTAAATGTCGGTGGCTTCGAGTGGCGTCGGACGACTGGCGATCACGCCCAACTCTACTACCAGCACCCAACCAACGAGAGCGACCGACGACACGTTACCGTTCCGCTGCACGACGAACTCAAAACGGGAACGCTCCGAAGCATCGCCGACGATGCTGGCGCGAACGATTTTGCGGCGTTCTGTGAGTGGCTCGACCGCAATTCGTAGGCGAACCAATTCGTCACCATCGGCTGCGAGTCCCTCGAGTCGAAGCGCTGACGCGACACCTCGATAACGGGGTATTTGACAGGCGATTCCCCTATCTTTCTGTCGAACTGCGTGCCTGTTTTGCATGGGTCGCGATGGTTTCGAGACTACTCCTGACAGTTTGCGACCCCATGCCGGGGCCTGCGGGGGGTCCCACAACGGCGCGAGTGCCTGAGTTGAACCGATAGAGCAATCCTAGTCTGACGGCGCGGACTCACCCCTATTTTGTGAGCCTCTACCGGGTGAGAGGCGTTCCAGAGAGAGCGTCTTGACCACCAGCTATGTCAGAGAAACACGCGATCCAGACCAAGTTGAAGGGCTACGTCGTCATGAGCCAGAGCGGGCCAGACAGCCTCGGCTTTGGCACGTACACACGCAACTATCCCGAGTATTTGAAAGAGCGCGTTGAGGCACAGCAGTCTCCAGCAGCCGGCGGCGCGGGCAACGTCAGGCGAGCTCGCCACATCGCTCGCGAGTACCACGGCTGGGATCTACCAGACGAAAGCGAGCTCCGTCACCAAGCGATGGCGGGCGATGCGTGATGTCCAGTGACTCGTCTCAGTATATGACCTGCAGAACCGACGGATGCGACGCACCGATCTTCGACGCCGAGCGCATCGCGTGTGTCGACGGAGCGTACGGGCCCTGCATGGCTGTCGGGCGTCACGCCGGCGTCTGTTCCAGCGGCCATCTCTCTGTCTGGGACGTCGCAGAGGCCTGAGTGCTGTCGGTCGCGTACTCGCCCGTATTTTGTGTCCCCCGAGAGGGTGAGGGGTTTCCCGCACATGAGTACCGAACAGCAGTCCGTCGACGAGCAGCCTTCAGGCACCGAAGCCGGCGACCAACCAGACATTCGTGCCCAGCACCGGCAGGCACAGGCCAGTGGCGAGGTTTTTGCGGGGCGTCCCCGAGGTGAGAGGTAGATGTGTTGCCCCGACTGCCAGTAGGCCCCACAAGAGAGACTCAACCTCGACAGTTGAGAAACGGTTAACGAGGAGCATGCAAAAGTCGGGCTTGTGACTGACGATCTCGCGTATCCCTCTGTCGAACTCATCCTTGAGCTCCACGACCAGGTCGTGACAGAAGGCGACATCACGGAACCGGGGGCCCGGTCAGAGGACGCGATTGCATCCGCACTACAGTACGTTTCGGAGGGGTTCTTCGGGGAAGTGCCTGAGACGATCCATCAAAAGGCGGTCCATCTGATGCGACTACTCGTTTCGGAGCATCCGTTCGTCGACGGAAACAAGCGAACGGCACTCCGAACAGTGGTCGTTTTCTACATGCTGAACGGATACACGTTTGAGTACGGTGATGAAATTCGAGCGCTCTTACACCGGTTTGCGACCGGCGAAACCACAGTCGACGTAGACACTGCAGTCATCTACTTCCGGGCATGTGCTCGCCGCAACTGATAAACCGATACACTGGATAATGATAGATAGAGAAATGGCGTCTAGCACCGATTCCTCGACGGCGATTGACGAGGAAGTCCGGCAGTTGTACGAGCGATATCAGGCGGCCGAAAGCGACGCCGAACGCCGCGAGATTGCGCTTGAAATGGGGAAGCTCGATGGACGTCGCCACGCAGATATCTACGCAGCGCTCGAAAACGAGTGAGAAGCCCCACGTTCTGCGTTTTCGTGTCCAGCGTCGTTCGCGACTAGTGGCTACTCGGTCGCCTTTTGTGAACGCCTTTGCCCTCTCGTAGAAGGATCAACCCATCTTGAACTCTCCACGCCGATAGCGGTTGCTTCCAATACGACAGCACAGCACAATCGTCGCGCACATCTGCGTTTCGTGGTCTATGCTCGTGTTGCGTCGGCGACGTGGTCGTGTTTGTCGAGGCTGCCGACAACTTGGGTTTCCGTGGCATACACGACGCTGCTCCTGCGTGGGTCGAACCGCTGTAGTGATGCCGGTCTAACGGCGGTACTGGAAGCAATTTTGTTCCCCCCGGTGGGTGAGGGGGTTCTCGAACATGAGCACCGAACAGCAGTCCGTTGACGAACAGTCTCCAAGCACCGAAGCCGGCGACCAACCAGACATTCGTGCCCAGCACCAACGAGCACAGACGAGTGGCGAGGTGTTTCAGGGGCGTTCCCGTGGTGGGCAATGAGTTCCCAGATAGTCAGTGAATGTCTCTGTCGACGTACCCCATCTTGATAGGTTGATTTACAGCGGTAGCGAGGCGAAAGCCCACCCGTTTACGGGTGTGGCTGAAGCCGACAACTGGGCATCTCTCTACGCTCGTAGCCACGGCTGGATATTCCACGCCGAGATGTCCAACGTTTATGTAATTAAAAATACTATGCTTACATATGTCGAATCAGGTTGTCACTCGGACACTCAAAGCGAGTATCTGCAACCACTCGCAAGTCTGTGACGACCTCGATTCGCATGGCTTTGCCGCGTCGAAATTGTGGAACGTCGGGCGATGGACAATCTCGCGTGTCTGGGACGCTATCGGCCACATTCCAGACGCCGACGAACTCTGTTCGTACCTCAAAACCCACGAACGCTATGCAGACTTGCACAGCCAATCTAGTCAGCGAGTTCTTCAGGAACTCGGTGAGGCGCTCGTCTCGTGGTACGAACAAGACGACCCGGAGGCGAACCCACCCGGCTACCGCAAACACGGCGACGACCACCCACGCTCGACGATGACGTGGAAAAACCAGGGCTTCAAACTCGACACGCAGTACAACCGTGTCCGACTTTCCAAGGGCACGAACATGAAAGAGTCGCGCTACGCCGCGGACTACATACTCTGTGAATACACACTCCAAGCAGACGACCAGACGCTTGACGCTGTTGAAAACGTCCAGACGGTGCGTGCTGTCTGGACTGGTGAGCAGTGGGAGCTACATTTCGTCTGTAAAATGCGGATTGAGGCGCCTGAGACGCCCGGTGAGAAGACAGCAGGTGTTGACCTCGGTATCTGCAACACTGCGGCTGTCTCTGTCGGTGACGAGACGCTGTTGTATCCAGGGAACGCCCTGAAAGAAGACGCTCACTACTTCCGACAGCAGGAATACGACACGGAAGGCGAGAATGGCCCCAGCGACCACGCAGAGTGGGCACAACAGAAGAAATCCCGGCGACAAGAACACTTCCTACATGCTCTCTCGAAAGACATTGTTGAGCAGTGTGCTGACCGAGGTGTTGAGACAATTACAGTCGGCCATCCGAAGAACATCCGTGACGACCAAGACTGGGGACGACACGGCAACAAACGCCTGCACGACTGGGCGTTTGAAACACTGCTCAACCACATCGAGTACAAAGCCCACGAACGCGGTATCGACGTAGTGCGTGTGGACGAAGCAGGATTGAAAACATCGAAAACCTGCTGTGACTGTGGGACGGAAGCTAACTCAAACCGGGTTGCACGTGGCCTGTACGTGTGTGCAAACTGCGACTTAGTTGCGAACAGTGACCTGAACGCGGCAGAGAATATGCGAAAAACGGTAACTCCGAGTCCTGCGAAGGATAGGAGTAACGGCTGCTTGGCTCAGCCATCGGTATACCTGTTCGACAAATCCACGGGGCAAGTAGCCCCACAAGAACGGGTCGTTCCGTGAACCATAATATCCCAATCAAGCGGTGCGGTGCCGTGGGAATCCCACGACTTCAGTCGTGTGGAGGAAGTCAAACCCGATCTCGTACGGCGAAGACACACGAACTCTCATTCGATTCGTGGTCACTGGCGGTCAGTACACCGGCTCATGAGACGACCAGCCACTAGAAAGCAACAGGCAGATAGATGTGTATCGATAAAAAATAACGACTCTGAATGACCGCCCTCCGTTCCCTCCAGAACCGAATCCGTCCAGAAGCCACACTACTGATGCTGGGGGTGATCGGTGCAGCCACCTATTTTGAATTCATATACCACGGGCCACCAACGGTATATTCCATTGTCCTCTGGATAGTTGTCGTTCCAATGTTGCTCGCAACGACGGTGGACGGTGTTCAAGATCATCCACTCTATCAGCCGCTTCTGTATGCTGGTTTTGTTCTAGTCGGTACGCTACAGTATCTTGATGGTCATTGGTTCCTCCTCGCTGGGCTGTTTATCATCTGCGGTGTTCTCGGATTGCTCTCCGTATTTCGTCAGAAGAGGTCTCTCTTCGGGTCAGGATAGCTGGCTCAATCACCCAGACGACAACAAAATTGTTCACCCAATCGCTGGTCAGTATACCAGAGGTGCTCAGTGGTCGCAGAATGTAATCAATCCATCCGTGGCACTTCCTACGTCAAATAGTACACTAAACTCCCCCCCAGATGAGTGCCGATAGTCTGTCATAGGCGGTATTCGGCTCGACAGCATGAACGGTGGATACACTTGAACACACATCTGTCGATGAGTCTGAAGCAGAGGGACATCTGCCTCCAGCTTTCAGCATAACCTTCAGCTCGTGGTCGATACAGCGGGCTACTGCTCACCGGGGGTTCGTAGTCGTCCGAGAGAAAGATACTGTCCTGTTCCGGATGAAAGTAGACTTCCAGAGCCCGAAGTGAACCGGCGTAGGCCGCAATCATCACGAGCACGAATCCGATCAAGCCGGGAAGGAGGAGTTCCGGTACCACTGTGCTACGTCTGCCGCATAAAGGATGCTAGTCAGTTTCCGTGACTCTGTGTGGTCATCTGGATACAGGTATTCGGAGCCTCTGGTGATTCCCTCGCCCGCACCGCCTCTCGGAGCCACTGCCGACGTGGCTGAGAGGTCCTGGGCCGTGTTGTCGGTCACGGATGACCCTGACTGGGAGTCGTCGTAACGGTCGCCGACTTTGGCTCAGAGCCACGGAGGACTGCGATTGTGTCAGAGTTCTAGGTTGCGCCAATGCCGTCGCCGACGATGTTGAGTTTCCCGATGCCTTCGACCCGGTATTCGGCTGGTGGGTCTTCGCCCATGTTGAGGTAGATGTCCCGTATCTGGGCCATCAGATGGGACATAATCACGTCGGCGAATTCCTCTTCGTACTCGAACCCATCGGCGAATTCCAGTTCCGGCATCGCGAAGATGAGTTCCTTGTTGGGGTAGGAGGGAGGAGAGCCGATGCGGTGCTCACTACCATCGGTGAGTTTGTAGTCAATAACGACTTCTGAAACGTCCAGGACTTCGCCGTCATCGAAATGGACGGCCAAATTGACGATGATCGACTCTTCGTTGACGGGACTATCGTCGATGTACTGCATTGGGTTCCGGAGCGCATCGTAGTACTCCCGGAAGTCGTTGAGGAACTCTTCCATGGGATAGTTGCTGAACGCTTCGATGCCGGCCTTGATGTGTTCTGGCCGCCACATCGGGCTCAGGATATCCGCGTCCGGGAACTCCTGTTGGGCGGCGAACCGTGCCCGAGCTTCGACCTGGGTCATTATTCGCTGTTCTTCGTCGGTTCGGTCTTCTGGTTCAAGTGGATAGTCTTGCGTACCGTGTTCTCGTATTTTACCATCCCATGAAATTGTGATAGCATGACGGTTTCCATTCTCATCATACACCTCGATTCCACAGTCCTTCTCATCGTGACCGAGTACTTCTGTTTGCATAATTATTCGAATTTGGTCTCGTTATTGGTTGCACTTCCAGAGCCATTAGAAGCCTCTTCGTAGGCAGTTCTGGCTTGGGCCATGCTCTCCTTGAATTCGGAGTAGGAGCCAACGGTCAGGTCTGAGACGGCAGAGACCGTGTTGGAAATGCCGTCCCGAATCCCTTTCTTGTTCATTTGCTCGCCAGCGAAGGTGATTGTCCCGGCAAGGGCGACAGTCCCGGCGGTGACAGCGAGACCACCAGAGAGTCCGAGTGCGGTGACGGCGGCACCGGCCACCGCGCCGCCAGCTGGCCCCATCATCTTCCCGAGGAGTTTGCGGCCCGACCCCATTGAATCCTGCTGCATATTTTGCTGGAGGAACTCCCCTCGCTCTTCGGCAGTGGCGTTTTCGAAGGCCGTGCCGAGTTGCTCTGGGTCGGTGTCGGCATCCATTTCTGTGAGGTCTGGCGGTGACGCTTGCCCACTGTCGTCTGCGCCTCCACCAGAACTCCCCGATTTCATTTCCGACACTGGTGCCATCTTGTATGACCCACTGGTTTGAGATGGATTCTCTGGCCGAGTAGTATCAGTCCCGGACTGCGAATCAGTACCGCCGCCCTCCGGAGCCACTGCCGACGTGGCTGAGAGGTCCTGTGCCGTGGTGTCGGTCACGGATGACCCTGACTGGGAGTCGGTAGCACAGGCAACACTGGATCAGGCTATCAGTAGCCCCAGATGGATTCGACACACTACTGTTACGTCTCGCCGATACCGTCGCCGTGGATGTTGAGTTTGCCGACGCCCTGAACCTTGTACTCGTCTGGCGGCTCTTCACCCATGTGGAGGTAGATATCTCGGATTTGCGCGATGAGGTGGGTCAAAACGAGTTTGTGGAACTCGTCCTCGTAGTCGAAGCTCTCGCCGATATCCAGAGCGGGCATTGCGCAGACGATGAGGCTATCGTCCATTTCGCGGACGCGCCCAGCGCTGCCGTCGCTACCGTCCTGACACTCGTAACTCAAGGCCACATCGTCGATCTCACCGATACGGTTGTCCGGTGTGATAGTGAACGCCTTGTAGATACGCGCTGATTCGACCACGACGGACTCCCTGGGGTCCGAGGCATATTTCGCCGGGTCCTGCAACGCCTCGTAGTAATCCCGGAACTCCCGGTGGAAGTCATCGAGTTGGTACGCTTTCAGTGCTTCTATTCCCCGCTTGATATGCTCCGGGTCCCACATCGGTTCCAAGATGTCTTCCTCGGGGAATTCTTGCTGGGCAGCGTACTTTGCTCGCTCCTCGACTTGGGACATTATTCGTTGTTCTTCTTCTGATCGTTCTTCGCGTTTGTATGGATATGAGTTCTCATCGATAGTATGTTTCTCAATATCACCACACCATTCCACATTTACAATATGACGGTGGTTGTTTTCATCGTACAGCTCTATCCCTATAGCTTGGTCATCGTGGCCAAGAATCTCTATTTTCATTGTTTTACTCAGGTTTAGTCAAACCGATTATGACTGTGCATATTAGCGTCTCCGGACCCGGCATCACCAGACTGGACTCCACCGGTGACGGCATCGTATCCAATTTTGACGTCACTGGCCCACATATCAGCTTTGGTGGTGACGGTATCGACGGTGTCGTTGAAGCGGGTGCGGACGCCGTCAGGAATGCGCTTGGCGAGACCGCCGCCGTATCGCTCGACGCCTTTCTGGGTGGCCCAGCCTGCAGCGCCGCCAACGACTGTGCCAACTTCTTTGCCGACGACGGATTTGAGCGCTTCGGCCACCAGACTCTGGCCCACAGAGCCGTCCTCGTGTTTGCTGTTGTGTTCTAGGTTGCACCAATGCCGTCGTCGAAATCGAATACGAGCGAGAAGGATCTAGTTGAATATATTCATTCGTGATTTCATCATCTTTTCGGCTACTATGCGTAAATACATTTCTTCAGACACAATGTAACCGTCTGGAGTCTGTCGATATTTGCAGAAGTAATGTGATTGTAAACGCATATATTTCCGGAAACACTAAGTCGGTATGAAATACAAATTGATCGTTAGGATACATAATCAACATGCGACAGAATTTCGTTATTTAATGACACTGTCGCGTAATCAGAGATTCTCTTATCCAAGAGTATGACAGCGTATCAAGTTTCGTGGTCGGAAATGTCCGCTTATTCCTTTTCTTTGCTAATGATAGCTGGTCTGATATATGTTGGTGAGACAGCATTGGCAATGTTATATATTTCAGCAATAGCTGTTGGGTTATGCTTGTACGTTATGAGAACAAGATATATGCAATGAGTCAAGATTCGTTTTCAAGAGCCACCAACAGCCCAATCAACCGTTTTGTCGACAGACGAAACCGCTTCGTTACATCTCTGTATCAGGTCGAGCATCCAGACGTTTTCGTCAAGATGTAGTTGAAATATTGTACCGTCCAGTCTGGTGACGGTACTACCCCTCAATTTTGTGTCCCCCCGAGAGGGTGAGGGGTTGCCCGAACATGAGCACCGAACAGCAGTCCGTCGACGAGCAGCCTTCAGGCACCGAAGCCGACGACCAACCAGACATTCGTGCCCAACACCGGCAGGCACAGACGAGTGGCGAAGTTTTTGCGGGGCGTCCTCACGGTGAGCGATGATACCCTAGATTGTTACCGGTTCCAAACAGCGGCAGTGTGTGTCCAGAAGTCCTATCTCGATAGGGTGATCTACGATCCGATCACCTGGGGAAGAAACACAGTCACTCACTCTGTTCATGATGTACATCGGCCAGTATAGAGAGCTATCCATCGCCTCTACAGATAGGTAAGGCGAGTGCCTTGGGGATTTACCCCGAGGTTCTTTACCTGAATTGAGAGAATTCCTTTACGGATTCATTTTCGATCGTCGCAGCTGCACCGGGAGTGAGCGTCAGCAAACTCCACGAGATATTGGTGGATTTCTTCCGCCAAGTCGTGCATTGCCATGGCGAAGTCTCGACCGGGCCGGTCGATGTCATAGTAGAAGCGTGCCCGATGTTCCGAGCGGAAGGCTTCGATCCGACCAGCGACGTCCTCGTCGGAGAAGACGTTTCGTACTGCGATGTCGTCGAATACTTCCTCGTGTTTAATGTAATCTGCTGACTCCGCCGCCGTCATCTCTACAAGGTAGAACTGGAACGACCGCTCGATGGCGTTGAACGACAGTTCGACGATGCTCACGTAGTTGTTCGTTCCCTGCCGAAGCTGCCGGCACGTCCCCAGCATGGCACAGGCCTTCCCGAGTTGGATGTCAGCGTCGTCGTCAGCCCGCTGCCAGGAGAGCGAGTCCTGTGCGGCCCGGTTTGGTCATCCTCTAGCAACTGTTCGGCGTGTTCGAGTGCGGCGACGACTTCATTCAGACCCATTTCCAAACACCTCCTGTTTTATCGCGTCGAGTGCCGGCGACTCTCGGAGCGTCAGCCCTTCGGCAAGAATGTTGCCGATCTGGTCGTGGTTCGCGGCCGACTCGCTGGGTTCGACGACGATATGGGCCTCGTACCGATCGCCGTCAAATTCCTCGTCGGCGATCTCCTGTTCGATGGTGTGGGCCTCACGCTGTGCCTGCATTCGGTCGCCCTCGACAACGACGAACAGGTCGATGTCGCTCGTTCGATCAGCGCTCCCTCGTGCGACGCTGCCGAAGAGGACGACGCCGATTTCGTCGGTAACCCGTTCTTCGAGTCTACTCAGAATTGCTCTGACTGGTGCGTGATACGCTGCTTGTGGAATGGTCGTCACTGGATCATCGGCCTTGACAAGCATTGCTGAATCCATCTGAACAGCATTCGCCCGGCCAGATCGGTCGACGGTAATCACGCCAAGTGCTTCGAGCGTATCGACGGCGGCATTCACGCCACTCAGTCCTTTTCCCGTCACCCGGTGGAGCTCTCGATTCGTGAACCTTCGATCTGGGTTGTCGACGAGGATATGGAGGATATCAGCAGTTGCCCCATATCGGAAAGCGTCGGGCTCACCGAGCGGGATGGGGAGCCGAACGTAAGATCCCTCTTTCGGATTCTCACTTTGAACTCCGTCACCATTCATGGCTGGTCTAATGGTTCAAAGAGCCAAAAATCTTGATACTGAAGAGATACAGAGTTCTCGGAGCTGTCTCGACCTATTGTATCGGCGACGCAGCTGCCGAATCGACGAGCGAGTACTTTCGTCTCGACTCGTCCTCCCCGCCTCGAGGAGGTTGTACTGCGCCATTTTGGAGAGGTACGTCCGGACGGTCCGTTTCGTCCGTGGGTCGTCTCGGTGGCGTGAGAGTCGAAGAGAATTGCGAGCCGGACCGGATGCTCCCGAAGGACAGCTTGGAGGCCGTCGAGATTAAGGGTGGTCTCAGTCGTGGTCGATCCGCGTATCTCACTACTCGAAACGCGCGATTGGAGACGAGAGGGACACGACTGCACTCCCGCTGGCAGTCGGTCCCTTGTAGTGTGGGGCAGACGGCCGGGCGAAGCAGAGGTATGCCTGATTACGGTGTCATGGAACAGTTCATAGGGTAGTTTGTTTCACCACTCTTGAGAGAGAACTACCTTCTCAGTAAGTATGCGAACTGAACACTGAGGCTCCTGAGAGTAACCTTGTTAAAGAGCCAGTAGATGAGAAATTAACACTGTGAAAACCGGTTTATGATTTTCTCCAGTATCTCCAGAGAAGAGGTAAATCGTTTGAATAAAATAATTTAGCAATCTCTCGAATATTCCCATCGTTGATCGCTGAAAGGGAGTCTCCGCTGGCCTCGTTCAGATCCTTTATCAGTTGATCGTACCGTTCATTTGATGCGAGATACAGTAGTCTAGTCATTATCTGACGGCGATTTTGTCGAGAGGCGACTTGCTCGTGCCAGAGGTCATCGTAGACTGCCATCGCTCCTGTAGACGTATCCACTGTACCAGTAAGACAACGGTCGGCGGTCACTGCCGCTACACGAGCCGACTTCATACACTTGTACACACCTTCACCCCATACAGGATCGACTGATGGGACTGTATCACCAATTGCCATAAATGACGAAGTACTCATCGCTCCCGGAGGTTGAATGTGAGCTGAGCCACGAACTTGCGTATCCGGTACACGTTTGGCGTTTTCAAAGCGTGGATCTGTCTCAAGCCAATATTCGAGGAAACCATCCACAGTTCGATCCTCGGTGGCGTGCTCCCGATACCGCTTGTTTTGAATAAAACAGACACCGACTTTTGCCGTGTCCCCACCAGTGTGGAAAATCCAAGAATATCCCCCTGGGGCGTATTCGTGGTTTAGCTGTAGCATCATGGCGTCAGCAAGGTCGGCATACCCAGAATGATTGAGGTCGATCCCCTCGAATTGGTATTCGATACCAATCGCGTGATTTTTGCGCTCAAGATCGACGATATCCAAGCTCTTGGCCAACGGTGCAGCTGGCCCTGTCGCATCAATAACTATCTCTGCGTAGACCTCTTCGTCACTATTGTACCGGACGCCCACGACATTCCCATTATCGATGATTGGATCTCTTACACGGGCGTTAAAACGGTAGTCTGCTCCTTTCTTCCGGCCGTCCTCGACGAGGAACTCTTTGAACTCAGAAAACTCTAGGACGAACCCCGGCTGATCTCGTATGAGATAGTTGTTCGGAGATTCAATAACAACTGAATCTGTCGCGTGCATGACCACGTCGTCGGGGACACTGAAGGAGGTCATCATCGACGCGAATGTACCGCCGGTAGATTTGTTGCTCTGTGCCGGGAACTTATTCTCTGCCTCAGCCTCCAAAACAACTACATCGTAACCACGCTCAGCGATATCTCGGGCACACTGTGCACCTGCTGGGCCTGCACCAGCAATTATTACGTCGTATCTATCATCCATTTCTGATGTCCAAACAACCAGAATACAGCCGAAAAGGTATTGAAACACAGTGCCACTTCTGATTCGTTTCAAGATAGGCTGTCCTATAGTTTCAGTCAGGAACTCTCAGCCGACATCATATGACAACACGAAACAGAACGGCACTTACAATTCGTTGGGGCATCTAACGGAGTACTATGTCAGAGCTGGCCGAACTGGGACTCTCAAGTTATGAAGATCAGGCATATCGGTCACTCTTAGTGACAGGTGCGGTTACTGCGACTGAACTCTCCAATATTAGTGGCGTTCCGAAAGGCCGTATTTACGATGTACTCAACAACCTCAAAGCTCGCAAGCTGGTTGAGACCCAGCCAAATGATCCAAAACAGTACGTTGCAGTACAACCCGAGACTGCCGTTGATATCCTTCTAGCTGAGAAGACGCATGAAATGGCTCAAGAATGGAACCGCCATCTGGAGGCAGCTGAGACGGTCCGTTCGAACCTTTTGCCAACACCACCTACAAGAAGTGGTTTCTGGCGCGGGTCGCTTGGGAGCGATGAAATGAGTACGGCTCTCCAGCAACATATGCGGACTGCGGAGGATTCCGTTCATGCAGTCATGGGAACGCCCTATGAGAGTTCCATGTGGGAGACATTCCAAACTGAAATTGAGGCTTTTTTCGAAGGAGCTAATTCAGAGCTCACAGTCGATTTACTGTTGAGTGAGACGGTCGTTACCGTACTTCCGGATAGGTTTCCGAGTCTAATCGACGAACGTTCCGTCGATGTGACTGTAAGAACCATTTCTGATGTCGCTCTCTCTTTCGATGTAATCGATCAGGTAGAGACGACAATTGACCTCCCACATCCAGTAGCTGGTGGCGATCGGATTGGTGTAGTCGGGATTCAAGATTCGAAGGTGGTCGAAGAGTTTGAGAAATGCTTCCAACAACTGTGGGCCAATGCAGACCCCCTCATTTAGTAAACTCTAGAGCCCTCTGAATCTATGATTTGCTTGAAGGGAGGGAGAGCAAGAAGTAAGTAGGCTAATCAATTTTCCTCCTCAACGGTAAGTATATCTTCTGTACTGACCACTCCTGTTCGAGAATAGAATCACCTTCTCATAAACTCTAGTCCCCGAATTTTCTGCGCCCCAGCGGGGTGAGGGGCGTCCCAGAGAGGGCGTGCCGCCTGTCATTCATGGCTACCACAGAATCCCGTAGCGACGCCAGCAGCATCGACGAGAGCGAACTGGAGGAGGCTGACCCGAACAACCGGACCGTTCGGGCGCTGACCGAAGTCATGACCGTGATGGACTCGATTGGTCGGGCACGAAACGCCGACGACCTCTTCTTGGTCAACTCCGGGTCTGGCTCAGAGTACCTTGTCGACACTCGAACAGGGAGTTGTGAGTGCAAGTGGAAGCAGTACAACCCCGACAAAGAGTGCAAGCACCAGAAGCGAGTCGCCTTCGCGACCGGCGAGCGACCTATCCCGCAGTGGGTGGATGACGACGCCCTAGACGACCAGTTCGGATTGCACGTTGACGGCGAACCCCGCAAGGCAGTCGCTGACGGCGGAGTCATGCAGGTCCGGTTCGACGACAGCGGCGTCACGGGCCCCAAAGAGGACCCCTTGGCTGTCACCTCCGAGGACGAACCACGCACGAAACGAGCGAAGCAGGAAGATATCGACGTTTCCTTCCTCGCAAAGCCCGGTCGCTACGAGGTTCACTCAGCATCAGATAGCCGGTACGAGGTGGATGTGCTTGAGGAGACGTGCAGTTGTCCCGATGTCGCCGAGCGATGCAAGCACCGTCGCCGGGTCGAGATCGAGATCGACGCCCAGCGAGTCCCCCGCCCGGATGGAAAACTGCCAGACGCATAACCGGGGGCCGCAGTGTGTTTTCTGCCCCTCCGGTCAGGTGAGAGGATGTCTCGAAATATGTCTTCACAAACTGTCCAGACAGCGTTGTCTGCAGCTACGCCGGGTTGTCCCGAGTGTGGCGGCGAACTCGACAGCAGTGGCCGAGAAACGCACTGTAAGAACTGTGGCCTGGTGACCGACCAAGATCAGATCGACCGCAGGCCAGCGTGGCAGACGTACGACAAGGAGGAACAGAAGCGGACGGGCGCACCCCGAACAGCCACTCGGCACGACCGAGGCCTGTCGACGAACATCGGGAGCGTCGATAGTGCAGATATTTCGCCGAAACGGCGTCGACGGCTTGCTCGCCAGCGACGACTCCACGGCCGGTCGAAGTTCACCAGCAAGCGCGACCGGAACCTCGCTCACGGGCTTGGCGAAATCCGACGCATCGCGAGTGCGCTGTCTGAGAGCAACGCGGTGAAAGAGCAGGCAGCCACGTTCTTCCGGGAGGCACAGGAAAAAGACCTCCTGATCGGACGGTCGATTGGGGGCGGTGCAGCGGCCGCTGTGTACGCCGCCTGCCGGTGCAACGGCCTCGTGACGATGGAGACGGTAGCCGACGTTGCCCGGTGTTCAGACTCGCATATATGGAACTGCTACCGGACGTTCTTGGTGGAACTTGACCTTTCGATTCCAGTGTCGCTTCCGGTGGACTGGGTGGCGCGGATTTGTTCGGACCTTCCATTCAACGTTTCCCCGGAGATTCGCCAGCGGGCACTCGAACTCGCAGAGCAGGCAACTGAGTCAACAGCGGTCAACGGGCGACCAGACGGTGTCGCAGCCGGCGCTCTGTACCTCGCCGGGAAAGAGTCAGACATCCGGCTCACACAAGCGACGATCTGCGAGCCGCTGGATGTGCATATTACGACGGCCCGGCAGTGGTTCCAAGAGATCGAGGAGTATATCGTTGCGTGAGCGCTCGCGACCGTTGTTTTGCGTGCCCCGGCGAGGGTGCAGGGCGAGCCAGCAAGCACGTCCTGAGAGAGACATATGTCAGTTATAGATACTCCCGAATCGGCGGCACGGCACGACTCTTCGAGTGTTTTTGCGTCAGTCCCAGCGCCACGGTCGCCAACGAAAGCCGCATCGTTTGTCGAACGAGTCCTTGTCGAACTTCGCCACGAAGCGGTGGCTGCTCGGTACGTGACTGATCTAGACCAAGCCGGAGCAAAGACGATCTGGTGTCGGGTCGAGCACACGCCGTTGGACGTCGACGCAGAGTACGTCCAGATTCGAGACGATCCGCGGCTAGGGGTTGACGTCGAGCCGTGTTCGCAGTCGATGGTTCGAGAACGACTGTGCCAGTGTCTTGACCACGACCGGACTGGGCGCGTTGATGTCCGACCGCTGGCCGACGTTTCGATGGGCGACGGCTGATGAGGCGATACCACTACTCGACAGAGCAGCTGTACGTCTCAGAATAGGTGAAGAATTATACTACACGAGCGTATAGCATTTGTATATGTCTGATGCAGACAGCGATACTGGAAACGGTGGTCCAGAGATGGTACAAATAAACCTCCGATTGAGCAAATCGTTTCTCGAAGATATCGATGCAACGTGGCAGGAGGAGGGATTCAATTCACGGAGTGAGTTCCTTCGCCATGTCGCTCGGGATGCAGTGAAGCACCCCGCATTTAGTCGGAGTGGGTGGAAACAGATTGCCGCGAGCGAGCACGATCTTCGGGCGGGTAATGCTGAACTGGTTTCGCGTGAAGAAGTCCGTGCAATGATGGATCAAGACGGTAATGACGAGTGACGCTGAGTGGACGTGGAAGTTCACTGAGCGTGCGACTGAGCAGTTTGGTGATCTCGATACACACGTTCAGGATCGAATCGTTTCGAAACTAGACGAAGTTGTCGACTCAACATGGCGCGAGCCCAAGGACTTCCTAGAACCACTGACTGGCGGGCCGTTCTGGAAACTCCGAGTTGGAACGTACCGCCTTGCATGTGTGCTTGCACATGATGCCTCAGTGCTTGAAATCCACAGAATCGAACACCGGAGCGGTGCTTACACGGCTGACGATGACTGACTGTCGCTCGTTCGTTCTGGCAGGTTGAGATCACCGAGGGCAGCGTGCTGGCGGAGAACACAGAGATGCGGGCAGACGGTCGTCGCCTGGAAGACTTCGCAGCTGCACCAGCCGGCGTGGGTCCCGCTGGGATGCTCGGCCAGCGAGCAATTAACGGGACAGTCGCCGTCGACGGAGACGAGAAACAGGTCCGGGCGACCGCCCTTCGTTACGTCGACACTGGCATCGAGGGCAGCGTTCCACGTTGCTGACCGACGCTGTCGAACCTCCTTGAAATCAAGTTCGCGGGTGCCGCTGGGCTGGCGGGATATCCACTGGTTTGGTGGCGAACACTCGCTAGCCGGGGTAGGGGACTCGGCTGTTTTCATGATGAGTCCTCGTACTAACACATATATTCCCAAACAGCAAAAAAGTTGCTATAGAGCCGATACAGAGTGGATTTTGTGTTTCTCTAGTGACTGAGAGAATCCAACAATGAGTAGTAAATACCAACGTGGGAATACTGGTCCGAAAAAGTTGAAGTGGCGATGGAAAGATGAGACGGAGAATCGGTCGTTGCCCCAATCGTGGGCCGACAATGGTCGCACAGAATCTCCCGCAGAAGATGAGGTGCAACTGTACGCAATCCAGTGTCGGGCTGGGCTCTTGCTTGAGTGGCTGGTCGATACACGAACGGGGAAGCTACTTAGAGGCCCGCTGAGCGAGAAGCCGGGGATTCGCGTCCTGTACGTTACCGCCGACGGTGAGTATGCAGTCCTGAAAGAGTCCGAAGCTCGCGAAATTGATGACAGTTGGAAGCCGCCCAAGCAGTTCACCAGCGTCATCGCGAAGCACCCGGAGGAAGCTGATCCAGTTCCAGACTCCAGTCAGGACTACTATCGACGGGGGGTTGAGGACCTGTATGACTCGTCGTAGCTGTTGTGAATACGGGCTCTTCATCCGTGAAAGCAATTGAAACGGCCGCTCAGTATGCGTGTAGACGTATCGATGTGTTCAGTATGAACCCGGCAAAATGATTAATAGTACTACTAACGTATTACAGACGTATGTCTGAAGCAACCACAGGAGGAGACGAGGAGGATAAAATCGTCACAGTGAATTTCAAAGCCACAGAGTCATTCCTCGACGAAATCGACAAGACGTGGCAAGGACGCGGTTTCAACAGCCGGAGCGAGTTTATTCGTTACACACTCCGAGATGCTGTCGAGTTCCCGACGTTCGACCGCGACGAACTTATCGCACTCCTCGCTGCTGAGGAAGAAAGTCGTGAAGGAAAAACGATGGACGCCGAAGAAGCGCGTGAGAGGTTCGGAACAAGCGATGAGTGATGACGAGTGGACGTGGGAACTCTCTTCCACGGCACAGGATGATCTTAATTCGCTCTCACCAGAGGTACAGGACCGAATCCTCGATAAACTCACTGAGATCGTCACCTCGCCGTGGCGCGACCCGCCAGAGTACGGCGAACCACTTCAGAACAGCCCACACAAGAAAATTCGAATCGGACAGTTCCGCCTCTCCGTGACGTTTCGGCAAGAAGAACAGTTGCTTGTTGTCGCCCGGATCAAACGCCGTGGTGGCGCATATACGGCTGACGACGACTGAACAGGCACTATATTCACTCGGTCCCTACCTTGACCCGATCACTTGGCAAGTAGAACTCTCAGAGTGACGCTCTTCAGCAGGCCAGATTTTGTGACTCTCTGGTGGCTGAGAGAGTATGGCTTCGCCACAGATTGACGTCGACGAGATTGTTGCAACGCTTGAGCAAATTCGCCAGCGCGGGCACAGCGCCCACACGGTCTTTCGAGACTGGGTCAACCTCATGCTGTCCGCACTGCAGGACCGAGACGATCCGTATCTGGAAATCGTCGACGACTATCGCGAACGCGGCGATATGGACCATCCAGACGGACAGCGCTCGGTCGACCTCTTCGCCAAGGCGTTCGGTCAGCTCCAAGAACGGATGGCGGCTACCGACGCCGACGTTCTGGGTGCTGTCTACGAGGAATACGGGATGTCCAGCGATGCGTTCGGCCAGCACTTCACACCACACAGCGTCTGCGAGACAATGGCCGAGATCGCCGGCGTCGGAGGCGAGAGCGATACCGATGATAGACAGACGGTCCTTGACCCGGCCTGTGGGAGCGGTCGAACACTGCTGGCCGCCGGTCGAAAGCAGCCAGACGCGCTGTTTGTCGGGCAAGACAAGGACCCACTGTGTGCCCGAATGACGGCGCTGAACTGCTGTTTCCTGAATCTGGATGCCTACGTTATTCAGGGCGACTCACTGACTGTCGAGTTCCAGCGAGTATGGCAGACCTTGTACTCTTCGCTGGGTGGGAGCGTTCGCGAACTCGACGACGAGGAGGTCGAGGAGCTTCACGAGTGGGTGACCGATGCCTTCGAGAACACGGTCGAAGGAGACAACCAGCCCAGTCCAGCGCAGGGGACAGACACGGGCGCGGAAGAGCGAACACCACGCGTCGGGATGTCTGTTCCGAGTGAGCAGGCCAGTCTGGGTGCGTTCGAGGGCAGCGATTGACGGCTGTTTTGTGTGCCCCAGTCAGGTGCGGGGCGGTCCAGTGAGAGCGTCCCGAGAAGACCCATGTCAAGTGAACCAGATGTAGAGCCAGAGACGGCTCCAGACTCAGTTGAAAAGGTCGAACGAACGGACTTTGGGTGCAGTATGGAAGCACGGTTGGATCGAGGCACTGACACTCGCGATCAAGACAGAGTGACGATCAAATCGAAGGGTGAGACTGCTGCGGAGACGATTGCGGAGTTCTACAAGCTCCTAGAAGAGTACGACCAGGAGATCAGTGGTCGGCTTCGAGATATCCAGCCAAGAGAAGACGCGGCAGGCGAGTAAGACGACGAGTAGGACTCCCTATTATACTGCCCAGCGGTTGGGTGGGTGTGACCGTGAGGGCGGAACACACGGTTCTGTTAATTAGCGCGAGGCAGTGGCTAAACGCTTATATCCGAGGGTAGGCAATTTTTGCGTGGACAGAACACTGTCACACGCTCCTTCCATCCCCTTTCCATGCCTGATGACACGCAGAGTCTCGGTCGCTGTCCAAACTGTGACGAGCGTATCACAACTCCGTGGCTGCTGGTTGAATACGAGAAAGACGATGGCACGGAGGGTATCTGGGCCGAGTGTCCAATGTGTGAAGATGTCGTTGCGCCGGAGTAACGCAACATTCTCTCCGCGCATTCCACTGAGTGTACGGGCTGACAGTACGGTGTTTTAGCCATCCGCATTGAGAGTTTCAGACAACGCTCTCATACCGGGTTTTCGCGTCTTCGACTTGATCAGTACAGGCAAAGCACTTACCGGAGTCGCCGGAGGGCTAAGTCATGAAGCGGCGGCAGTTCCTTCGTGTTACTGCAGGTGGGGGAATCGGCTTTCTGACGGGCTGTTCCTCTACTGGCAGTAAGGGGTATGCGACGATGCAGGAATTCAGTTTGGTAAACACAGGATCTACTGTGGTTCCAGTGGAATTACGGATAGAACACACTGATACTGGTGAAATAGTTCATACGGAGACTCGTGAACTGACGGTAGACCCTGGTTGGATTATCATCGATTGTGTCTGGCCAGATGCACCCTTAACGGTAATGGTCCGTCATCAAGATGGAGAGTGGAATAACTTCAAGACAGAAGATAGAGACGGCTGTGTAGGTGTCATAGCTCAAGTACGGCGGGACCAGAGAACATCATTTTACGCGCATAACGCTGAGTGTCCAATTGATGACCCGAGTTGCCATACTAATTAGTCCGCAGACATACTAAGCAGATAGCTTCTCGCAAAGGTCATGAAACACACCACCTCTCGAACTGATTTATACCCTCATAGTCCGAGTCAATTAGCTTACTCACCGCCGATGATATCGTTCGCCGTGAACTCAGGTAAATTCCGGTGAGACAGTTACCTCTATAGTAACAATTGAAACGGTTTACACACTGATCGCACTGCCGTCGTGCGATCAGGTGTGCATTGATTTTCAATGGCTACTATAGTCTACAGTCGCCCCCCTCATTGCCGCTGTAAGAGGATAGGTAAAGCAGCCACAGAGTGTTTGTATCAAAGCGATAACCCCGCGCTGTCACTGACTCAGGAAAGGCATCATCGCTGGAGAGTCCATATCGCATTCTAAGTCTGCAGGATTACACTACGTCGAACCCTCGCTAAGGACACTGTCACTCGCGGCCTTCGTCACTACTTACAGCAGCTTCGCTTCGATGTACTGGTCGATATTCTCGGTGTCATCGAGTTCGTTCAGCGTATCCAGCGCTCCTTCCATCGAGTCGAGGTCCTCGGCCGTGAAATCGTCCTGCTGGGCGACGCGGCCGAGACTAAGCAAGAGTTCGAACTTACTCACGGTGGTGTCGAGATTCATGACCCTCGTGACGACGTTTTCATCGTCCGCGTCATCGAGTCGCACGAACGACGGCGGAATCCGTTCGTCGAGCAGCGCACTCACCATCGGGTCGCGCTCGGTCGCGTCGGCCGGAATATCCGCGAGCATCGCTTTGATGAACGCCATATCGTCACCGGGGTCCTCGTCAACGATATTTCGGACAAACCTGTCCGAGTCGAACCGCCGAAGATCACGGTTCTCGTCGATTCGAACGCGGACAAGTTCGATATCTTCGTTCGGGAACGACCGGGAGATGTCCTCGCGGTGAACACACACATCGGCGCCGGTAGCACCTACCTCAAGCGAAGCGAACGGGTCAGAGAGCCCTCGCCGCTCTGTCTCCGGCGTGTCCGCATTGTCGTTGAACGTTGCACTCTTGATGAACTCGGCGTCCGTCGGTGGCTGCCAGCCACCCCAGGGTTCCTCGGATTCGACGACGACAGTCTTCCCACTGGAGAGTTCCGCCGTGTACCACGGCGGCGAGTCGTACAGTGCATCGAGACCGCCGAACTGGGTCAGGACATCGTCCGAATACACGCCCAGTATCGGCGGGGACTCGACAGCCTCACCGATTGGACGGTCGCGAGGAATGACAGCCATAGCACGCCCCTCCGAATCGAAGACCGGTGTGTACGCGGCATCGAGTCCCGTCGCAAGTCGGCAGACGAGTTCGAATATCCCACTCATAGCCTGCCGATAGGTATCGGCATCGTCCCACCTGTACGGATAGATCATCTCACCGAGACCGAGATGGACTGCCGGTTCGTCCATCCCGTACTCCCCGTCCGTATTCACGTGGACACGGATGTTCCAGTGGCCATACGGCATCTTGAACGTCACGTGTCCGTCAGACTGCTTCTCGTTCAGTTCTGCGTCATCGAACCCTGCCCGTTCAAACGCGGCGCGAGTTTCGGCGACGAACTGTGTGGTCGGGTCGGGGTCGTACACCCCGACGGTCACTACTCCATCTGACATGTTAATTTTAAAGCTCACTATAGGTGGTAAACTCTACGGTCACGTCGGAACTGGAGCTATGACTCTGGACATCGTTCCGTATCTCTGATAGCAGACCCATGTCATCAAGTCGGTCCCGATACTCGTCAGTGGTCACGACGACGAGCGTATCTTCGTCATCTGCCACCTGTGTTTTGAGTTTGTCTGTCAGTTTCGGAACCTCTCTGTTCTCGATAAGCCAGTCACTTTTCCCCGCGGCGCTGAGATGTTTAGATTCGATAGCCGGCGACTCCAGGTTTCTTCCGTTGACTGTCAGCTCACCATCTACCTTCACGTCAATTTCGGTGTTACTGTTGGGGCCGCCGCTGACACCGCGGCTCGTCTTCTGCATGTGGAGCTTACTCGCTTCGATACCATTGTCTTCGTCACGGATTTTCTTCGCGATGTCGGTTTCACCGGCAATCTCCTTGAACGACTTCGTGTTTCCTTGCGCGTGCTCCAGCATGTCCTGAACCCCTTCCACGTTATCGTTCGCGAGTGAATCGACTCGCTCCTGAGCGGCCCCAGGGCCTTGGCGCCCCGGACCGACGTCCACCTCGTCGGCTGCATCGTAGGATTGGAGGACGTCCTTCGCTTGGGAGTCGCTCAGCCCATCAGCCTCGTCAGTGTACTCGTAGACCGCTCGTATTGTCCCGTGGCACGGGCTATTGCAGACATCGGTCGACATCAGGTCCGGCCCGTCAGTGCCGGTCCGCTCGATGGCATCGTCGGCGAATCGCTTCCCGTCGGCATCTAAACTGTCGTAGCGGGTGAGTGCCGTCGTGAGTTCATCGCTGTCGACCTCGCCGCTCTCGTAGGCCTCAGTAAAGCGCCGCTGGGTAGCGGCGTCGTCCATCTGCAGGAGCGCGTCGGCGGCGTCCTGATCGCTTTCCGCCAGATCGTTGAGTGCGCGACGCCCACTGGGTCCGGTGTTCTCGAAGAGGTCGGTGGCCTTCAGCGTCGGGTCGTTGATGTCGGTGTTGCCCAGGTAATCGCTCCCGTCACTGTCGAGTTGGTCGAACTGCTCGGTGGTCCGTTGGCGCTTCGGCCCGGGCATGTCGTTGAGCTTCGCGCTCATGCGCCCGGTCGGCACGTCCGCGTCGGGGACCGAGTCGTCGACTTTCCCAGCCCGCCGTAGTGCCGTCGGCTTGACGCCGTTTGGCACCCGAGAGGGCACCGCCGAGTCGGCGGCGTCGACCAGCCGTCTGAGCTTCGATGAGCTACTCAGTCCTTTCTGGAGGACGCTCGACCCGCCAGATGCAAACGCGGGCGCCACTGTCCCAGTCGAGTAGCCCAGCGACCAGCCGCCGCCAAACTCTTGGTAGTACTGCTCGCGGGAGTCGAAGGGATTGCGGGTCTCGTGTTGCTGGCGGAGCTGGCTCGCCATCATCTGGGGCAGTTTCGTGATTATCGCGGGGTTGTTGGCGATGGTCGTCGCCAGTTGGGCCATCTGGCTCGCGTAGCCGCCAGGGTCGGAGACCATCTGGGCGACGCCAGCGACACTCTCACCGACCACCGTCGACGCGCCCGAGGAGAGCCCCATCCAGGCGACGAAGCCGCCTTTGCCAGGACTGGCCGGGAAGCTTGCGTATTTGTCGGCCGCCTGTCCGAACGTGTCCGGCCCGCTGAGCTCCTTGCGTTTGCGGTTGCCGTGGATATCCGTGGCGCTGGCGTCGACGGTCACTGGCGTGAAGAAGCCGGTTGCGCCGGTGTATATGGCATCTAGCGCGTCACGCTCGACCTCGATGCTGGCGTCGAAGGTTCGGGCGGTCGCGCCATCGCCTAGGCCCGACCACTGCCTGCTTCCGGCCTTGTAGAACTCGATTCGGGAGATGCCGCTCTGGTCGGAGACGCTGACGCGAGCTGTGTAGCTGGTTCGGGCGGTGTTGTCGGCGCTGACTTCAAGCGGTTCGACCAGTGGCGCTTTGTGGTCGTGGATGGTCGGGTCGTAGTCGTTCGAAACCTCGTAGTAGTCGTCACTGCCGTCGTTGTCGGAGTCGGCGACAGTCGGGCTGGTCCCGAGGCGACGCTCCTCGTGGTCGTCCAGCAGGTCGCCGTCGGTGTCGGTCGACAGTGGGTCGGAGCTGACGTTTTGCTTCCAGAGCACGCCGAGGGCGTCCCCACCGTTCTGGCGGGCGCTGACGAACTGTTCAGCCGTCGAGGGCGAGCGCGCGAGGTAGGTGTTCCACCCGCGGTTTTCCTCAAGGTCGGTGAGTTCGTCCCCGTCGCTGTTGACTTCGGTCGGATCGGAGTTGGCGACCGCGATGGTCGTCGTGAGCGTGCCGTTTTCAGCGTTGGTCTTGTAGATGACCTCCTCCCCGTCGGGGATGCCGTCTCCGTCAGTATCAGCGTCGTATGGGTCCGTCGAGAACGTGCTTGCGGCGGCGGTCGGGAGCGTCCAGTTCTGGTTCTCTACAGAGTCAGGGATACCGTCGCCGTCGCTGTCGAAGGTCTCGCGTGGGACGACCTCCGCCCGCATATTGACGCCGTCGGCCGAGAGGCTGATGTTCGCGGGGCCGTGAGCGAGCGTGGAGACGTTGACCGTCGTCTGAACGGTGCCGACGGTCCCGATAGCGAGGTCTTTCGAAACTGTGGTTCCGCTCGCACCGGTCACCTCGATGCTCGCTGCCGGATTGGTGTTGGTCTGCTCGGTCTGATACACCACCACGAGGTCGTCGGTGCCAGACGTGAGATCGTCCGTGATGTTGGCACTACCCGTGTCACCACTGACGTTACTGGAGGCGTTCTCGTCGGGGTCGCCCGGGACGCTGATGGTAATGTTCTGGTCTATTGCCAGTGACTCGTTGGTTGGGTCGGTCGCGCGTCCGGACAGAACCTCCCAGTCATTGAGTTGGCCGGGAGTGATCGGGTCTCTCACCGCCTCTTCGTTGAACCTCGGTTTGATGGTAAACGTCGCGTTGGTCAGCTCGCCTCGGAACGCCCCTCCGTCGGTGTTGTCGTCGTTCCAGCTCCAGTCAGGCGTCGTGCCGTAGTTGTCTCCGGGGTCGTCCCGAACAACCCAACTCCCGTCACTGATCGGGAACTCGTAGAGTTCGAACGAGACGGCGGCACCGGACCCATCTCTCGGTTTATCTTGCAGTAAAACCAGACTGAGGCCGTTCGGACCGGACCAGAAGAACAGCCGACTGGTGTCGCTTTTCGCGACCGGCAGCGGAGAGTTGATCTCAGCGTTCGCGTAGTCGTAGAATTTCTCGATGGTCTGCCCGTTGCTCAGTGGTACCACCTCGTAGCTGTCCCCGCCCTGTTCGATGGTTATCTTCCGCGTCGTGGGTTCCCCGCCAAGCACGACGGTCGAGTTGCCGGTCAGGTTACAGGCGTTCCGACAGCGGAACGAGTCGCTGGCGTTGAAATCGACCGGCTCGCCGATACTGACCTGCGTCGCGCTGACCCACTCGTCGGTGTCCAGCACGGTGAAATACGAGAAGTGCTCGACGGTGGCTTTCGCCGTCCCGTTCTCGATAGTCGTCTCGACCTTGCTCCAGGTGTCTTTCGAGGAGCCGTTCCATGTATAGATAGAGAGGTTCTCGTACTCAGACTCGGGGACCGAGGCGTCGACCGGGAGTTCGACTGTCGCGTTCTCGAAGGCCGTGCGGTTCTCAAGCTGTATCGTCGGGCCGGCACTGGCCGATGTGTTCTCGAAGAAGTCGGGCTTGGCCTCCATGGTGACGTCGGCCCCCGACCCGTTCGTCCGGAGCGTGACAGTGGCGCCGGTCGATTCGCTGTCCATCGCCGTCTCGAAGGTCTCGTTCCCGTCGAGAACGCCGTCGCCGTCCGAATCGTTGTTCAGCGGGTCGGTTCCGATGGCGAGTTCCTCGTCGTCGTCCAGTCCGTCGGCGTCCGTGTCCGGCAGCGTCGGGTCCGTCCCCAGCTCGATTTCGCGACTGTCGTTCAGCGAGTCGCCGTCGGTGTCGGGTCGGTCGACCAAGGTCCCGCGCTGGGCCTCCTCACCATTGGTCAGTCCATCACCGTCAAGGTCGCCCGAAGCGTCGCTTGTGCCGTCACCGTCCGTATCGGCATCGAGCGGGTTGAACTGGTCGTTCCGGTATTCGAAGCCGTCTGAGAGGCCGTCATCGTCCGTGTCGCTCACGAACGGGTCCGTGCCGATGGCGTACTCGACGTATGTCCCCAGCGTGTCCTGGTCGAAGTCCTCCATCCCGTCGATGACGTCGTTGTCCGCTTCGGTGTAGTTCGTCAGAGGGGACTCGCTATCGTTGTCGGCGGGGTCGGTCTTTGTGACGTTGCGCTCGTAGCTATCGGGGAGCCCGTCGTTGTCACGATCGTTGTCCAGATAGTCCGGCATCCCGTCGCCGTCGCTGTCGGCGGTGCCCTCCGTCCCGTCGGGGGCCCCGTCGCCGTCGGCGTCGGTGTCGAGCCAGTTGACCGTCTCGTCGAAGTCGACGTCGTGGCTGTAGTTCTGGCCGTCAAGCGCTTCGGTCCGGGTGGTGATGCCGTCGCCGTCGTCGTCGGTGTCGCGGTAGTTGGGCGTCCCGTCACCGTCAGTGTCTTTGGTCCCTTCGCGGATGTCGGGGATACGGTCGCCGTCGCTGTCCGCGTCACGGGCATCGATGATGCCGTCGCTGTCCGTGTCGATGGGCTTACCGCCGTTGGTTTCGGTCCAATCGCCGATTCCGTCGCTGTCGGTATCGGTGTCGAATGCGTTGGTGCCGAGCGCGATCTCGACGGTATTGTTGAGTCCGTCGCCGTCAGCGTCGGTCTCGGTCGGATTGACAGCCTGAACGTAGAGCCACTGGCCGTCGCTGACCGTGACTCGTCCGTCACCAGTGAAGTCGAAACTCGAACTGTAGTTCTGGACGGAGGCGTTCGTGAGATGAGCAAGCAACGCCTGGCTGTCGACGACGTCGAAGCTGCCATCACCGTTGACGTCCTCGAAGCGTCCATCACCGTTCGGGTCGGTCGGGCTCGCCGAGCCGACGACCGGGTCAGGTGTCACAGCCGTGTTTCCGGCGCCAGTGCCGATGCCGGTGTTACCCGCGCCCGTACCGGTGTTGCCTGCATTGCCGGCCTGTGTGAGTGCGCCGGCCGGAACCGCTGCGACGACTGGGCTGGTGACGAGCAATACGGTCAGGATGACCGCCAACAGCGGCCGTGCCTGCTCACTTACGAGTTCGATACCCTCACGAGTACGACTGTGACCTCTAGACATGAAGCATTCCAGTATTAATTCAAATATTACTTCCGGTTTATTTAATACTGTGGATGTCGGGTTCGATAATATCGATGCAACTCGCTCATCTCATGAGGGTAGTATTGGTTAGCGCTGCGCTGATTGGGAGTACTGCTGTCGTTTCTGGTGCCGGCGGGACAGAGGTTCGACTTTCGCCGGCTGCAGAGAGCGTTGATTCGGGCGCAACCGTCGAGTACGAGCTGGTGGTGGCCGAGGCCAGCGGTGGTGTCGGTACGTTCAACGCGACAGTGTCGCTCAACGACAGCAGCGTCGCGACCATCGAGAGCGTCAGGTATGCCGACAGCCCAGCGTACGCCAAGCAGCCCGACGGCGGGGCGTCAGTGCAGTTGGCGGCGACGGGAATGAACACGCTCCAGAGCGGCCCAGTGGAACTCGCGACTGTCACTGTCCAAGCCGAGAATTCCGGAACTGTCGGGCTCTCCGTGAGTGTCGCGGCGTTGGGTGACGAGAACGGCAGTGCCTACTCGGTCACCGGAACAGAAGGGCGCGTCCTCACCGTCGAAGGCCAAACCGACGATGCGAATGGGTCGACACCAACGCCGACGGAAACAGCCACACCAACACCAACGGATACGTCAACGCCTACGCCGACTGCAACAGAAACTCCTACCGAGGAAGACTCGTCGAGTTCCGGCGGTAGTAACAGTGATGATGGTGATGACGATGATGATAGCGATTCCGGCAGCGGTGACTCCAGTGACACAGTAACAGCGACGGACACACCGACAGTAACGGAAACAACGCCCAGCGACACCCCAACAACGGCCACGGAAACTGAACACTCGACCGAGACAGACACCAAGCAATCAACCTCAACCCAGACCAGCAGTGGTGGGCCAGCAATCACACCGTCTCAGACCGCGGCCACAGACACTGTCGAGCCGTCTGGCGGCTCACCCACGAATCTGCTTATTGTCGGGAGCATGATCGTCGCTGTTCTCGGTGGGATCATCATCTATCGTCGCTTGTAGAAGCGATTCCAAGACACACGAAACATTCTCACCTTGCTGACCGGCCCAATTGGAGGTCGTCTGTCGCTTCCGGGTGAAGAGTTGTCGGCAACCTACTCACCGCCGCTAATCTCATACGGGACATCAAGCGGCAGAATCTCAGATCGGTCTAGCAGTCGCATGGGGCACACCACGAGTCGAGTTGCGACGGCGATACGCAAGTACCCGAGTCTGTGCGCGACGTCAACTCCTCATCCGGCCAGCAACTCGACGCCTCAATTCAATAAACCATGGGAGACCACATGGTTGATGACCTCAGAGACGTGCGTAGCCATACTGGTCCAACAGCGGCCAAAGCCTGCAAAGATATCAACGCTCGGGCGTTCACCGTTGGGAATCACGTCGCGTTCAACCGCGGCGAGCCCGACCCGAGTTTGCCAGACACTACGATATCTCCCCGAAGTCATTCCGCAAGCTGGTTGCAGGTTTGCGTTGACCCCTGAGACTCAAACGATTGTGAACCTTTGTTCGATAACCGGGCATTCATCGTGTCGACAAAGGGGGCTGGTCTCCGATTCGCGTGTGAGCGAGTGAATACAAGATAGAGGGTATTGGGGCCTGATCGGAGATAGTACCCTTGAGTATATTCGATCACAGTTTTGGATAAGTACGGAAACATAACTCGGAGTTGTACCCTTTTGGAGTGGGGGATAGAGTAATATTACGGCTCATTCAGAGATATAAAGGCAGTTTGTTCGAATATAGTACTATATATTAGATATTTGGAATTATATCAGTATAGGTGCAATTCATTCGGATAGGCACTGTCTAGTTCTGGATGACCACAGCTGGCGTTCGTCCGTCGGGTGCTTGGTTCGGTTGTTCATGGTTGTAGTGGTGTCTGAAGCGTCGTAACCACTGTTTCGCGCTGGATTGACTGCCCCTCCAGAAGGAATGGAAGCGGTCGATTCGCATGGTCACAGTCTGGAACCACTTTTCGATGTGGTTCCGGATTCGGTAGTCAAGCCGACCGCTCAAATCGTGGCGTGAGAGGGCAGTCAGATAGCCGCCAGCATCGACGAGAAACTCTGTATCGGCGACATCGTGTTTCTGAGTGAGTCGGTGCAGGAACGCCGCCGCGGGGTCAGTCCCGCGGCGGCTGAACACGTCCACTTCGAGAAGCAGCTTTGATTCGGTGTCGACAGCGGCGTACAACCACTTTTTCTCCCCGTCGATCTCGATTTGTTTCTCATCGACCGCGACCCGCGACGGCTCTGCCGTCGCGGGTCGCTCTGCGCTTCAGACAGTGTATGCACCCAATTCCAGACCGCCCCGTGAGAGCGATCGACACCCAGAAGGTCTAAGATAGCGACCGTCTCCCTGATCGACAGCCCCGCAGTATGGAGACGCACCCCAAACCGCCGGACGGGTGTCGGGGTGCGCTCATTCTCCCAAACGTCTTGGCTGTCCTCATCTAACGTTTCTCTGAGGAGGTCTGCGAGTTGCATGGACACTTCTCGCTACGGCCTCCTCGTTTCTCAAACTCCCTCAACTAGACAGTGCCTGCTGTTTCGTTCGCTCTACCATCTGAGATGTCGAGATTTGGATGGCTCATCTCGAAGACGACTCTCTGTAGCCACTTTCCTCACTGTCTCCCGAAACTCTGCAATGCCAACGCATCTTTCGGGAATACTCCGCTATCTTACCCTGAATCCGTTGTTTCTGGGTATCACCATCGAGAGCCGTCAGTTCATCGGCTTCTGATCGTCCTCAGTTGTTCTACAGTTGGGAAGCATCTCATGAATGCACCCCGCGGTCGTTATGGATCGTTAGAATAAGCTTCCAGAGAACTACCGGATCATGGAGGGCGTTTTCAGCGGCAGTGTCTGTTGGAGAAACCGCTAGAAAGAACCATAGAACGGATTAAATCACCGTATCTTACAAGTGTACGCTTGTTATATCATGATAGTGGTATTTGGGCCTGTGAATTCAAGCCATAATATATAAGAAATATTATATCTCACAGTACGGGTGCAACGTTTGGGTCTATTACACTATCGGCCACTGCTTCTCATCGATTAATAGTGCCCGAGAACACCCCGTTTGCGTGCTTTAGCTGTCCCAACCCGGAAGACAA
>NZ_WPCB01000080.1:0-9063 GCF_009741785.1 Haloarcula sp. CBA1122 | reverse complement strand
TCCGCTCGGTAAGTCGCTCGCGGGCCGCCCGTACCCGCCGCTCGAACGCGCTGGCGTGTGACCGCCTGGACAGGCGCGTTCCCGGCGCGGAGAGGCGGACGAACCCCTCGAACGCGAGGTTCAGCGGTGTGGCGAGGGTGCTGGGGCTCCGCTGGAAGTTCAGCAGGGCGACACGGCCGCCGGGGCCAACGCTGTCACACCACGCGTCGACCGCCGCCGCAGGGTCCTCGAAGATGCCGGCGACGAACGTCGCCAGAACGGCATCGGCCTCTCGAATCGGCGGACGGGCGGCATCGGCCTGCACGTAGTGTACGGCTCCGCCGGTTCTGGCGGGCCGTTCGCGTGCGCGGTCGAGCATTTCCCGTGTCACGTCGATACCGACGACTTGACCCGACGGGCCGACTCGCTCGCGGAGCGCCGGCACATTCGCGCCAGTGCCACAGCCCATTTCGACGACGGTATCGCCGGGCGCGAGCGCCAGCGAGTCCGCCGTCCGGTCGCGCCAGGACGCCACGCCGGGGGCATTCGCTACCCAGTCGTACACTCGCGCCCACCGGCCGTAGAAGGACTGCGCGTCTGTCACAGGATTTCGCGCGCCGTTTCAGCGACCGACACAGCGTCGTCCCCGAGCAGGTACACCACCGGCTCGATACCCATCGCGCCGGTGTGGTAGAGCACGTCGGCCGCTGGGTCGTCAGCCAGCGCGGCCGCGACGGCGGGCTCGACGCTCTCCTCGGCGTCGAACTCGACCACGGTCCGACCGGCATCTCGTAGCGCGGTCACGACGCCGTCGTCGTACCGGACGTTCAACACTGCGCGGGCGTCGCTCCCGGCGGCCCGCGCCGCCAGCAACAGCGACGCGACGTGCTCGCTGACGCCGAACTCCGGGTCCGCCGGAATCGTTGCCCGTCCTTTCACGTCGAGAATCCGCCCCGGGACGGCGGCCACGTCCTCGATGCTGTCGGCCTCGGGGAGACACTGGACGAGGTTCGACCCGACCGCCGGGATGAGCGTCGCGAACCCACTAGTGTTTTCCAGCACGCTGAGTCCGCGACGCACCGACGCGAGCGTCCGTTCGGCCGACCGGAGCTGTGAGTCCGGGTCGTGGACAGCGAACTCGTCGTCGTAGTCGCCCAGCTCTGGGACCGCGTCCTCGTGTATCTGCGCCAGCACGCCGCCCTGTTCGAGTTCGCGGATGAACACTTCTGTTTCGACCAGCGCTTGAACAGAACTCATATCGCCGTCGGCCAGCCCGTCGGCCAGTCGCTCGACCAGTTCCTCCAGCCCGCGGTGGGCCAGCAGGTCGTCGTGGCGCGCCACGTCGCCGTGGACGTACTTCGAGACCGCGCTCTGGCTGATGCCCAGCAGGTCGGCGACCTCGGACTGTGTCAGCCCGCGCTCTCTGAGGGCGTCGGCCAGCAGCGAGCGAAACGTCGGCAGGAAGTCGTCGACGACGATTTCCTCGATGAACCGCATCTATTGGTCGCCTCCGAATTCCCTATCTCCCTGTATCTTGCTCGCCTGCGGCCCGGACTGGCCCTGATACTTCGAGCCGCGTTCGGCTCCGTACGGGCGGTCGGCGGGTGTCTTGAGTTCGGTAAAGGTGAGCTGCGAGATTCGCATTCCGGGCGTGAGCGCAACGGGCGCGGTGCGAGGTTCGACAGTTCGAGGGTAATCTGGCCCTCGTAGCCGGGGTCACACAGGCCGGCCGTCGCGTGCACCACAATCGCCAGGCGGCCCAGCGACGAGCGTCCTTCGACGTGGGCGATGAGGTCGTCGGGGATGGCGACGCGCTCGTGGGTCGTCCCCAGCACGAAGTCGCCGGGGTGGAGGATGAACTCGCCGCCTTCCTCGATGACGGTTTCCTCGACGTAATCGGCGACTTCGTCCTCGGAGTTCGGGTGGATACAGGGGATGTTGGCGTGCTGGAACTCCAGGAACTCCCGGCCGAGACGGAGGTCGACGCTGGCGGGCTGAATCTGGATGTCCGGGTCGTCGAGCGGTTCGACGACGAGGTCACCCTGCTCCAGTCGTCGGAGAATATCCGCATCTGAGAGTATCATGAGAGTGGCGTGTGCGGCCGGAAGCCTAAACTCCCCGATTCTCAGGAGGCAATCACGGGGAGCGTCGCGACGATGACCGCGATGGCGGCTGCCGCGTACCGGCTAATCTCGTGGACGACGCGGAGCCCGCCAGCCCAGACGTACGCCTGCCAGGCCGCGGTCCCGACCTGTATTGCGAGAAACACGAGCCCGGAGAGCCCGTTCTGTAGACGCCGTACCTGTTCGAGGAGCAGTTCCGGCGAGGACGCAGAGAGGTCTGTGTTGGCAGCGAAGAAGACGAGTGCAGCGCCGCTGGCGGCAACGCCGACAACGGACGGAAGGAGTCCCCAGGCAGTTATCTCTGCCGTCTCGCCGAACTGGCCGGCACCCCCGGCTAGCTTTGCGCCGACATACAGACCGACCATCAGTCCGATGCAGACGATACTGAAGCCGACAAACAGCCCCGGAAGGACTTCAGTCGCATAGTCCCAGATGAGCGACCCGACTTCGACAGTCTGTGTCGCCGGTTCGTCACAGCCGGATACGGTTATGCCGCCGACGCCGCCGTCTTCGCACATCTGCTCCGGCGGCCGTGCGGGGTTGTCTCGCTCTACGGTACCAGTGAACTGGGCGGCGAACAGCCGGAGCGCGACCCCGAGACCGACTGTGACGGCGACGGCGATGCCGAAAACGAGGCCGCCGCCGCGGTATCCGTTCAGTTGGTCACGTCGCTGTTCGAAGAACGCGCCCGGTCGCAGGAGGAACGTTCGGATGGTGGAGGGCATCTCCGGGGTGTGCTCGGCCACGGCGTATGTACTCTGTGGTATGTGCAACCGTGGAGGGAGTCCGACGGGCGTTTAAGTACGGGTGGCCATGTAATCGTATGAAGCAGGCTATCGTCGCGCGGGCCGACATCGGTATGGGCGAGGGCAAGCTCGCCGCCCAGGTTGCCCACGCCTCGCTGTCGGCCTACGAGGACGCCGGCCCGAAACCCCGCAAAGCCTGGAAGGGCGCGGGGCAGAAGAAAGTCGTCCTGAAAGCCACGAGCGAGTCCGAACTGTTCGAACTCGCGGACGTGGCCGAGCGCGAAGGCCTGCCGCATGCGGTCGTCCGAGACGCCGGCCACACACAGCTCGACCCGGGAACCGTCACGGCGCTCGCCGTCGGCCCCGCCGAGGACGAGCTGGTGGACCGCGTCACCGGCGACCTGCCGCTGTTCTGAGGGCAGCGGCCCGCGATACGGTTATATAAGAGCAACCCTAACCTCAGGTGAACAACAACACCACACATCATGCAAGGAAACGAACAACAGGCCTACGACCGCGGGATTACCATCTTCTCCCCGGACGGACGCCTCTATCAGGTCGAGTACGCACGAGAAGCCGTCAAGCGCGGAACCGCGAGCGTCGGGGTCCGCACCGCGGACGGCGTGGTCATCGCCGCGGACCGCCACGCCCGGTCGCCGCTTATCGAGCGCGACAGCATCGAAAAGATTCACGAAATCGACTCCCACGTCGGCGTCGCCAGCGCGGGCCACGTGGCCGACGCGCGCCAGCTTATCGACGTGGCGCGCCGGCAGGCCCAGGTCAACCGCCTGCGCTACGACGAGCCGGCCTCCGTTGAGTCCCTGACGAAGGAGATTACGGACTACATCCAGCAGTACACCCAGACCGGCGGCGCGCGCCCGTTCGGTGTCGCGCTGCTGGTCGCCGGTATCGAGGACGGCCAGCCCCGACTGTTCGAGACGGACCCCTCGGGGACCCCCTACGAGTGGCAAGCAGTCGCCATCGGCGGCTCCCGCGAGGACATCCAGTCGTTCCTCGAAGACGAGTACGACGACGAGATGGACCTCGAAGGCGGCATCGAACTCGCGCTCCGGGCGCTGGCCTCGGTCAACGAGGACGGCCTCGACGCGACCGGCGTCGACATCGCCACCATCGACGTGGAAAGCGAGCAGTTCGAGAAGCTCGCCGAGGACGACATCGCCGAGCGCCTGGAAGAGTTCGAACTCGGAGGTGAGAACTGATGTACGACCCCGAGAACCGACTGACCGACGCCTACGAACCCGAGGTCGGCAACCTGCCGAACGAGGACGGCGGCCGCGACGAGGAGAACGTCGTCAAGACCGGGACGACGACCGTCGGCATCTCGACGGAGAACGGCGTCATCATCGCGACGGACCGCCGCGCCTCGCTGGGCGGCCGTTTCGTCTCGAACAAGCAGGTCCAGAAGGTCGAGCAGATCCACCCGACGGCCGCGATGACGCTGGTCGGCAGCGTCGGCGGGGCCCAGTCGTTCATCCGCTCGCTGCGCGCCGAGGCCGACCTCTACGAGGTCCGCCGCGACGAACCGCTCTCGATTCACGCGCTGGCGACGCTCGCGGGTAACTTCGCCCGCGGTGGCCCGTACTTCGCCATCAACCCGATCGTCGGCGGCGTCGACGAAGAAGGCAGCCACGTCTACAGCGTCGACCCAGCTGGCGGCGTGCTCGAAGACGACTACACCGTCACCGGCTCCGGGACGATGGTCGCGACGGGGACCATCGAAGGGCAGTACGACCCCGAGATGAGTCTCTCCGAGGCTCGCAATCTGGCGATTCGCGCGGTCAACGCCGCGGCCGAGCGTGACACCGGGTCCGGCAACGGTGTCGTGCTGGCTGAAATCACCGACGAGGGCGTCGAGATCGACGCCTTCGACGACTACGAGTCGGCCGAATAGCGCGGCTGTCTCGGTCTTTGCTTTCTCTGCGGTCCGTTACCGGCGGCCAGTCGCTACTCCCGCGGCACGACCCGCATTGGGTAGTTCGACTGCCGCATGATATCTTGGGCGACGCTCCCGAAGATGAGCCGGTCGGTCTGGCTCCGCTTGCGGACGCCGATGACGAGTTCGTCGGCATCGACCTCTTCGGCGATGTCGAAGATATCTTCAGCCGGGCTGTTCCCCCGGATTATCTGGTAGGTCTCGACGGACACCTGGTCGCCCAGACGGTCCGAGACGACTTCGAGTGCGGCCTTCCCGTCGGCAACCGCATCCGGTGGCGTCCTGTCTCCGCCCGGTTGTGAGTTGACCGCGTATACGCTGTCGTCCGGGTCGAGGACGTCTTCGAGGTATGAACACAGTGTCTGGCTGACTGTCTCGGAATTGGTTGCGAGCACGAAAGTCTGCATATGCGACGTTCCTCACCCATCATGATAAGTATGTGTCTTGTTACCACGAAACGCCGTATATCCGGACTCTCACGGTCGCCGGACTACTCGGTCAGGACCAGCCAGCCGACGGCGAGAAAGACAGCGAGCACCAGCAGAATCGACCCCCAGGCCAGCACCGCGAACGCCGTCGACCCGAGTGCGGCGAGGGGGAGGACGGCTGGTAGCGTCATTGCTCGGACCCCCCGTCGGCCACCGGATCGTCAAGCGCACGGACCTCCCGGCCGAGGGCGTCGAGGTCGGCATCGGCCCCGCCAAGCAGCGTCGCAACTGCGGTGAGAGCGGCCGAAACGAGCGTTGCGCCGGCAAAGGCAATGAGGAACGACGGCGCTGGCAGCATACTCCCGACGCCCGGTATCGCGGCTATAAGGCCGCGGAGCGACGGGAAGTACGTGAAGCCGACGAGTAATCCTGCGATGCCAGAGACCAGCGCGCCCGGCCCGGTGAGCTGCTCGGTGTAGAGACCGGCGAGGAAGGGCACGAAGACGCCAGCCGCCAGCAGGTCGGCAGTCAGGAACAACTGGAGGACGCTGTACCCCTGCGCACCGATGAACATCGCGGCGAGCGCGACGGCGACCGTCAGCCCGCGCCCGCCCAGCCACAGGGTCCGCTGGTCGGGATCGTCGAGCAACCGGGCGAGGTCGGCCGTAACGACGCTGGCGATAGCGTTGAACATCGTATCGGCGGAACTCATCACCAGCAATACGGCGAGGACAACGATGGCGAGGGTCACCCACGTCGGGAACGCCTCCGCCACCACGAGGAAGAAGGCGATACTGGCGGAACCGGATTCCGTGAGGCCCAGCCCCGCGGCGGCGATGCCGAACAGGCCGGCGAGCAGGAGCATCGGCACGACGACGACGGCGGCGATGCCCAGTCCGCGACGGAGGGCGCGCTCCCCGTCGGCGGCGTACACCCGCTGCCAGACCCCCTGGTTCAGCATGTTCGCGCCCAGGAGAGCGAAGGCGACGTACAGCCCGAACTCCAGGCCGGGGCCGAATCCGGGGTCCAGCAGCGTCGGGTCGGCCGACACCACCGTCGCGTGGAACTCGCTCGTCCCGCCCAGCGAGAGGAGCGCGCCGCCGAAGCCGACGGCTAGCAGTGGGAGGATGACCAGCGTCTGGACGGTGTCGGTGACGATGCTCGCAAGCAGGCCGCCGTAGGCCGTGTAGACGAGGACGAAGCCGCCGATGAGCAGCGAGGTCTGCCAGAGCGGCACATCTGCGACGAGCGCGAGCGCGCCGGCGATTCCGGTCATCTCCGCGGCGAGGAAGATGAACATGTAAAACACCGAGACGAGCAAGACGAGCAGGTACATCCCGGAGCCAAAGCGAGCGTAGGCGAACTCCGTCAGCGAGTGGCCTGCGGGCATCACCTCGCGGATGCGAGCGCCGACTGGAATAAAGAGGAGAAGTGGAATCGCGCTGCCGATGGCGTAGCCCAGCACGGCGGGCAGCCCACCGAAGGCGGCCCCGGCCTCGGCGGGGCTCAGCAGAATCCAGACGCCCATCATCGACGCGATGACCGTCGCAGCGAGGGTCCCACTACCGGCCGAGTCACGGGCCGAGATGTACGTCTCCACCGAGTCGATTCGGCCGCGGGCGGCGAAGAGGCCGATGCCGGTGAACACGAGAACGGTCGCCGCGGTCAGACCGAGAACGATAGCTGAGGATACCATCTACGGGCTCACCTCGCGGTCGGCCGTCTCAGCGGTTTCCTCGTAGGCCGTCTCGAAGAACTGCTGTTCGAGCGTGACCGTGCGGTCGAACAGCGACGCGACGCGGGCCTCCCGGCGGGGCGAAAGCGTCGGCCCGACGGCGTCGAGTTCGCCCCGGAGCCAGTCGACGAACGCGACGAAGGAGTCGACGGCGTGGAGATCGACCCACTCGGCGAAGTAGAACGGCAGTCCCATCCCGGAGCTGGGGAGGCCGTCGCTGTCCGGGTCGCCGTGGGCCGCCGCGGCGGCCGTCGCCCACGACTCGTATATCCACTCTGCCGGGACGAGGACGGCCAGCGTCTCGGCGTAGCCCCCCTCTCGGGCGGCACGAGCGAGCAGGTCGATGAACGCCCTCGTCGCCGGCGTCTGCTCGGGGTCTTGCCAGCGCGAATCTTCGACGCCGAGTGCGGCAAAGGAGCGCTCGAAGTAGTCGTCTTCCTCGTCGGTCACGGTATCGAGGAACTCCACAAACTGGCGTTTGGCGGCCATATCGGGGGCCTGCCCGACCGCGTGGCCGAACGTCCCGACGAGTTCGTCGACGAACGCGTAGTCCTGTACCAGATACTCGGCGAACGCGTCTTCGTCGAGCGTGCCGGCCCCGAGTTCCTCGACAAACCGGTGTTCGACGGCGGCGTCCCAGTCCGGTTGACTCTGCTCCCGGAGCCAGTCGGTGAATCGGGGGCCCGTGACGCGGTCGGCGTACGCCGAGTACGTTTCGGCCGTCGTCATAGCTCCCACCCCTCCTGCGTGTAGGCCATCTCCCAGAACCGGTGTTCGAGCTTCGCGCTCGTCAGAAATGCGTCCTCCATGCATCGCGTTGCCCGGAATAGCGCTCGCCACAGCGGTCGACGTACGCCCGACACCAGCCCGTCGCCTCGCGGAAGTCGTCGCTGGTGTACATCTCGATAAAGGGCGTGTACCGGTGCTCACCGTCGGCCAGGTCGGCCATGTGTTCGGCCACGTCGAGGTACCCCTGCATACAGGGGTACAGCGCGGCGGCGATCTCCGCCTCGTGGCCCTCATAGGCCGTTCGGACGAGGAAGTTCGTGTACGCCAGACAGGTCGGAGCTTTCTCGGTAGACTCCAACTCACGACGCGAGATGCCGTAGTCCGACGCGAACTCCCGGTGGAGGTCCATCTCGGTGTCGAGCACCTGATGGGCGACCCCGAGCAGGTGCGTCATCGTCGATTCGTCGTTTGCCGTCGCGCCGGCGAGCGCGAACAGCCGCGCGTAGTCCTGCAGGTACCGGTAGTCCTGTTTCACCCAGTGCTCGAACGCCGCTTCGTCGAGTGTCCCGTCGGCCAGTTCGCGGACGAACGGGTGGTCCTTCTGTGCGTCCCAGATGTCTTCGCCGGTGTCGAGCAGGTGGTCGCTGAACGCCATTGGTGGCCAACACAACAACCTCCGACGTATTATATCCTGCTAATACAACCAAGTTGTAACAAGGCGATTCGTGACGCACACGGCGAACTCCGAGTACGAGCGGGCCCCTCCGGCTGTCTGCTTCCAGAACGCCGCAGTCGACCAGCAGCTTTCGTAGTCCAAACTGCTAAACGAACTACGGCCCTCACTTCTGGCAATGACACTGCAGTTGCCGAGCGAAATCGTGGTCGAGCGATTCCTCCCGACGGCCCGGGCGATGCTCGCCACGAGACTCGACGAGAAGGGGTGGACCCAGCAGGAGATCGCCGACCAGCTCGGAGTGACACAGGCCGCAGTAAGCAAGTACGGCAGCGGCTCGGTCACCGTAGAAGAGCGGTTTCGAGAGGACGCCCGGATGCAACAGACTATCGAGCGGATCGCCGACGGACTGGCCGCGGGCGAGATGGACGAGTTCGCGGTGCTTGGCGAACTGCTCGCCCTGGTACGGGAGTTCGAGGATAGGGGGCCCATCTGTGCAGTCCACGAGGAGGAGATGCCGGCGCTACAGGGGATGGGCTGTGACCTCTGTGTTCGGGGAACAGATACCGCCGTGAAAGCGGAACGGGCCGTGCTGTCGTCGGTCCGGCGAGCCACGCGACTGCTGGCGGACAGCGCCGTCGTCGTCGACGCCATCCCGAACGTGGGGATGAACGTCGGCATGGCGCTGCCGGACGC
>NZ_WPCB01000093.1:0-4072 GCF_009741785.1 Haloarcula sp. CBA1122 | reverse complement strand
CGTTCGAGCGCCTCGCGCGAGCGAAGTCAGCCGAGAGCGCACAGACGCTCGAACGGGCTATCGAAGAGGTGGCCGGCCGGTTCGACCACGTCCTGCTCGACGTGCCGCCGATTGCGTCGAATCAGGCCGTCGCCGCTGCCACGACCGCACAGCGGCGGGCGCTCGTGGTGCCGGCCAGCCGGCGCGGCGGCGACCTCCTTCCGAGACAGCAGGGCCGGCTTCGAGACATCGGTGCGCCGGCCACAGCCGTCGTCGCGACGCGTGTCCACGGCGATGACAGCGAACCCGTCGAGGACGCCGCACACACGGTTCCGCACATCGGCGCGGGCGCGCCCAGACCACTTACGACGGACCCCAACTCCGATGTCGCACCGACCGTCGCCGCGATGGCCGAGGACCTGCTCGATGTCGACCTCGGCCTGACCTTCGAGGACGACGGCCTGTTCTCCCGCTAGGGAAATGGGAGGACGATGACCGGGCGGTCAACGCGGGTCAGGAGGTCCCGGGCGGTCGAGCCGATACCATCGCTGTCGTCGGTCCCGCGGTTCGGACCGATGAGGAGTTCGTCCGGGTCGTGTTCGTCAACCGCCGCCAGTATCTCCGTCACGGGCTCACCGTCTTTCGTTTCCGTTACGGGCATAAACGGCGCGAGCCGAGAACGGGCGACGTTGACGGCGTCACCCGCGTCACGCGGCGGAGCATCGGGGTCACGGACGGCGACCACGACGATGTCGTCATCATCTGCCGGATCGAGGCGCTTCTGGAGGTAGTCAGCGGCGGCCGCAGTGACGTGGACCGAGTTGGTGGCGAGCAGAAACGTCGTCATGGGCTACTCTGTGGCGTCGCTCGGCTTCGTGCTTTCGCTCGTCAGCAGCGCCCACAACGAAGGGCAACTATACAGGTAGCAATAGAATCGGGGGCGTAGCATACACATAGCGGCTGGCTACTCATATACGGGACTCCTTGCGAAGCCATGCCCCTATCCGAAACCCCGGACCCGGTACGGTTCGTCTGTCCGTTCTGTGAGCGGACGTTCGGCCGGCCCCAGTCAGTGTGTGATAGCTGCGATAGCACAGTCGTCGTCTCCGTGGAAAGTCAATCAGTGTACAACAGCATCCTTCCGATGTGTGGACATTAGGCGGGGTCGGACATGACGCTCCGGTGGCCTGTCACGCGCACCGACGGGCTTACATACAGCCCAACCTGTACCCGAGAGCGTGCGCGTCGAGAACAGTTTCATCGGAACCGACGGCGTCGGGGAGAAGACCGAGCGGTCCATCTGGGAGCAGGGCGTCACTCACTGGGACGAGTTCGAACCGTCCGTCGTCGGCGGCCAGCGCGGCGACCGAATCCAACAGTTCATTGACGAGGGGCGGGACCGCGTGGCCGAGACCGACGTGTCCTACTTCGACCACGCGTTTCCCAGCAGCGAGCGCTGGCGACTGTACGAGACCTTCCGCGAGCGGGCCTGTTTCTTCGACATCGAGACGACCGGACTCGATCAGGACCGCAATCAGGTGACGACGGTGAGCCTCCATCAGGACGGGGAGACGCAGACGCTCATCGCCGGTGACGACCTGACCGCCGAGAACCTCCGGGCCGCCTTCGACGGCGCGGACCTGCTGGTGACGTTCAACGGCAAGCGATTCGACGTGCCCTTCCTCGAAGCGAACTTCGATGTCAATCTCGACCGCCCACATCTGGACCTGATGTACACCTGCAAGAAAATCGGGCTCTCCGGCGGCCTCAAGCAGGTCGAGCAGGACATCGGCATCGAACGGGACCGACCGGACATCTCTGGCCGGGACGCGGTGCGGCTCTGGCGGGAACACGAACAGGGCCGAGACGGTGCACTCGAAACGCTGGTGTCGTACAACCGGGAGGATACAGTGAACCTCAAGACGCTGGCCGAGACAGCCACCGAGCGGCTTGACGAGCAGGTTTTCGTTGGTTGACAAACCGGTCGTGAACCGTCACCATACCCCCATTGTTTCGAGTGGAGTGTGGAAGTGTGACGGAATATCAAATGATCCTGGTGAACCCAGGCGTATCGAGTTATCGACTCCAGAAGGGCGTATGCCCGTGTCCGAGAACGATAGAAGCGACGTGCCAGGCAACAAGTTCGAGGAACAGCGCCGTATCCTGTCCGGTGCCGACGCCGTAGAGCGACGGGAGATACAACAGCGGCAGTAGTACGGCTCCCCAGAACGCGAACGGTCGGACACCGACGAGCGTCACGGTCCAGACTCCGCGGACCGCAAACACGAGCGTGTCGAGGTATCGGCCGGCGTCCGTCGGTCGTAATCTATCGGTGTCGCTCCGTTGGGGCAGCGGGGGGCTATCGCTGCTCGATGACCCCACTGTCACTCACCCTGTCTGGCCTTGGTATCATTGGTCGAAACAACAGTATACCGCACCTAATCGGTGGTTGTTACACATATAGGCGGCCGCTTCGGCGTGTCTATGTATATTCACGTCCACGGTTTCTGTCATGTCTGTTCCAGCAGGAATCACACCGGATTCACCGCGCCCTCACAATCCGGACACGTCGCGAGCATCCGCGGCCAGTCGCCGGCCGTGTCGTACGCGATGACGAGATTCGCTGCGGGAATCCTCACGTCACAGACCGGACACCTCCCCAGCGGTGGGTCGGCCGTTTCTATGTCACTGTCCCACATACACTGCGCTACGCACTCAGTACATATTGTTACCAGGCACCTACGAAGTGTGGGGCCAGTTGTATCAGCAGCGTCCTATCAGAACGGGCGTGGCGAAGCTGTCTCGGAACGACGTGCTGCTCAGTAGTTGGCGGCCTCGGGCGTCTGTGACGAGTCCGTCGGCCGCAGCAGGTGGACGCGCCCGGCAAGGAACCCTAGCAAAAGGCCGGTGAAGTGTGCGATGAGCGCGACGCCAGGGTTTGCGGTCGCGAGGGTGATCGCGGCGGCAACAATGCCGGCCAGCGCCAACTGGACGCGCGGCGCGAGTTCGAAGCCCCCGATGACAGTGTCGGTCAGGCGGTTGGCAGCGAGCAGGTAGCCGAAGAGGGCAAACACCGCGCCGCTGGCCCCGAGCACGGAGACGTGGCTGACCATCCCGGGGACCAGCGGGCCGACGAGACTGGTAATCGAAACCTGTGAGACGCCGGCGAGCGCGCCGGTCGAGACAAAGAAGGCGTGGAACCGGAGCGGCGACGTCCGGCGTTCGAGGACGACACCGGCGAGCGCCACTCCGACGGCGTTTGCGATGAGATGCGACAGGCCAGCATGTGCGTACACGCTGGTGACGAGTGTCCAGGGACGACTGAACAGCGGGGGCGAGAGGGCGAACAGGCTCCGCGGGGCGGTCACCACGCCGACGGCCTGCTGTGCGAGGAACACAGCACCGATGACCGCCAGCGTGACCACGGTTGGGCTTTGTCGCAACGGCTTCATTGTGCCGATATTGTCGCTCTCAACACAAGAAACGCTCGGACAGCCCTCTGTTTCAGAACGCATAGGTGGCATCGTCGCGTTCGTTCGCGTATGTCCGACCTGAGCGAGACGCTCGCCGCGGCGTTCGCCGACGAGACCGACGACGAGATCGCACAGACAGCCGCCGACAACATCGCCGACTTCGCCGAGGAGTACGACGAGGAGCTGACGAGCGACCGCGTCACCGACCTGCTCGCGGACGCGCCATACGACGACTTTGGCCGCCGGTTCAACTGGGTCATCGGCGAACTCGCCGCGGAAAACGAGGACTGCACCGACTCCCGGGCGTTCCGCATCGACGGGTTCGGCGAACTCGCCGCCGACCCCGACATCGGGACCTGAGCGCGCATGCCTGGCGGGACCTACACGCTGGTTCTCGAACGGGACGCCAGCGGGCCGATTGCAGTCGGCGCGCTGGGCGAAATCGAGTTCCCGGCGGGCTGGTACGCCTACACCGGGAGTGCGCTGGGCAGCGGCGGCTTCGGGCGCATCGACCGCCACCGCGCCGTCGCCGAAGGCGACAACGACACCCGGCACTGGCACATCGACTATCTGCTCGGCGACGCGGCGACGACCATCGCCCGGGTCGTCACGACCGAAGC
>NZ_WPCB01000038.1:0-33063 GCF_009741785.1 Haloarcula sp. CBA1122 | reverse complement strand
TGGTTCGATGTCGGCATCGCGGAGCGCGACGACGGCCTCGCACCCGCGGCGGTGACGATGGGGGCGTCCGCACAGGCCGCGGCGATGTCGTCGACGTTCTCGACCGGCCCCGACCGGACCGGCGGGACCTGTATCACGCTGACGTGGCCGGGGTTGAGGTCGATGACGCCCTCGAAGCCCGTGACGCCGACGACCTCGCCTTCCGCGGCGCTGGTCGTGGTCACGCCCGTCGCGTCGCCACCGCCGGGATGGGCGTGTAACAGGCCGTCCGACAGCGAGAGCGTCACCGTCTCGCCTTCCGCCAGGTCCGCCGTGGCGATGGCGGCGTCCTCCTGTACGCTACCGAGCACGTCGTCGGTGACGTGGTCGGCGAACCGGCGCACGTCGGTCGCGGACTGGAACACCCAGTCGACGCCCTCCTTCGTGACGCGGTAGCGCGACCGCCCTTCCTTCTCGACTAAGCCGTCGTCGACGAGTTCACGGATGTACTCGCTGACGGCCTGGCTCGTCACGCCGACGGCCTCGGCGATTTCGCCCTGACTCACTGCGGGCTGGCGCTCGGCGATCTCCACGAGGACCCGAAACCGCGTCGCGGCCCGCTTGTTCTCCAGGACGTCGACCATACAGGAGTCACGGGAGTCGCAGGTAAAAATACCACCGACACTGTCAGGCCGAGACATTCGGCCACGGTCTGGCCGCCTGCGATGGGGCCCGTCGCCGTGACCGACAATATAACCGTCACCAGGGCCGACTGGACGGCGATGACAGCCAGCTACGACGACCGGGCGCTCCTGCTTGGGGAGACGCTCGTCGTCGCGGATCTCCACGTCGGCCGGGGTACTGGCGGGAATCTCGAACTGCCGGTCGGGTCCGGTTCGGACATGGTCCAGCGGTTCCAGTCGCTCGTCGAGCGCCACGGCCCGAGGAGGTCGTCGTCGCCGGCGACCTCCTCCACTCGTTCCGGACCGTTCCTCGGTCGGTCGAGAGCACCGTGGCAGGGCTCAAAAGTGCCTGTCAGGGGGCCGGTGCGCGCCTGTTGGTGACACCGGGAAACCACGACACGATGCTCGACAGCGTCTGGGACGGCCCGACCGAGACGGTGTATCGGGTTGGCGATACCGTGGTCTGTCACGGCCACGAGGCTCCCGAAGTCGACGCCGACCGCTACGTCGTCGGGCACGACCACCCGACCATCTCCATCGAGGGCCAGCGCCGGCCCTGCTATCTCGTCGGGAGCGGCCAGTTCCGCGGTAGCGACGTGGTGATGCTCCCGTCGTTCAACAGGCTGAACGCTGGCGTGGAGGTCAACGAGATGCGGGCCAGCGACTTTCAGTCCCCGCTCGTTACTGATGCCGACCGATTAGAGCCGGTAGTCTGGGACGAGAGCGGGCGGGAGACCCTGTCGTTCCCGCCGCTGGGTGAGTTCCGTCGAATGTTATAACGGTAAATATTTGAGCTACGACGGTGGACGCTGGAACATGGTTCAGACAGAAATCGCGCTGGGTCTCATCGCGATTACGCTGCTTTCGCTACTGCTGCTGTACTTCGCGACGATAAAGTACGTCTCGGAAGTCCTCGAAGGGGAGGGACACGACCACGAGGGAAACACGAATAGCGGCGGTCCGGCCGCATAGGCCGCCGTTTCCTTCCTGAAGTCGTATCGGCGTTTTCCTTATCGAAGCAGATCAGCGGCGACCTTGCCGCTTTCCAGCGCGCCCTGTATCGACGACCAGCGGGTGTAGTCGCCGGCCAGCACCGCGTTTCCGTCCGGCGCTGTCGGGTCCGGGAGCGACTCCCGGTACCCCGGCGGCTGGGCGAACTGTGCGAACGGGACGCGGTCGGTCCGGAGCAGTTCCAGCGCCTCGAAGGTCGCGTTCGGGTACCACGACTGAAGCGCGTCACGGACCTCGGCGGCCAGCTGCTCGTCGCCCGCTTCGGGCGTCCCGAGGAACGTGGCGCTGTACAACTCCATCCCAGCGGGCGCGTACTCGCTGGCGACGGCCGACAGCGGCGCGACGGTGTTCGGTCGGTCGTCCGCCGCGTTGAGGATGATGCGCTGTCCGGTCGTCGGCGCGCGGTTTGTCGGGAGCGCGAAGTACTGGGTGACACAGCCGACGGGCTCGGTCGGGATGGCGTCGATGTCCGTCAACTCCGCCGCGGTCTGCGGGTCCGTCGCGACGACGGCGCTCTCGGCTGACACCGTCTCGTTGCCCACTTCGGCAGTGACCTCGCCTTCGTGGGTTTCCAGGTCCGTCACGGCCGCGTCGGTTTCGATGGTCGCGCCCGCCGAGCGAGCGCGGTCGGCGAGCTGTCGCGGCATCGCCTGCATCCCGTCGGCGGGGACGAATATCTCGCCCTCGCTCAGCATCTTGTAGGTGTACTCGAAGATGCTGCTGTCGGTTCCGAGCGAGCGGTCGAGCGTGATGCCACCGTAGAACGGCGCGGCGAACCGCTCGACGAACCGCTGTGAGAAGCCGTAGTCGGCGAGGTACTCCCGGATGGTCCGCCCGTCACGGGAGAGCAGTTCGACGGGCTTGACGTTGGCCAGTTCGCGCTGCAGCCGGAACAGCCGGAGTTTGTCGGCCGTGCGAACGTCCGTGTTGAGTAGTGTCTGTGGTGCTGCCGAGGGATTGCGGAGCGGGTCCGACAGCACCGAACGGTGGTTCGGGCTGGCGATTGTCGCCCCCGGCGTGAACGTCCGCGGCGACAGCGCCTCGATGTCGAGTTCGCGCTTCGCCGCGGGGTAGGCGGTGAACATGACCTGAAACCCGCGGTCGAACGTGTAGCCGTCTTCGTGGGCCGTCCGGACGCGACCGCCCACGTCCGAGCGCTGCTCGAAGACTGTCACGTCTCGGCCCGACGCAGCCAGGTGCCGGGCGGCGACTAGCCCGGCGAGCCCGCCACCAGCGACGACGACATCTGTCATACCTCCCAGTTCGGCCGCCCGGGACAAGAGCGTGCTGAAGCGGGACCGGACCACACTTGGTTGTCCCGTCCACAGAGAGAACCATGGAGACGACTGCGGCGTTTCGCGGCCTTATCTGCACGGCGTGTGGCGAGGAAACCGACAGCACGAGCGACCGCTGTCCCGACTGCGGCGGCGTTCTCGTCGGCGACTACGGCGTTCCGGACCTGACGCCTGCGGACCTGCCAGACACGACCGGACCCGGCCGCTACGAGCCGCTGCGGCCGTTCCCGCAAGACGCGACCGTGACGCTCGGCGAGGGGGCGACGCCGCTGGTCCCGGTTCCGGATCTGGCAGAGGAACTCGGCGTCGACTCGGTGTACGTCAAAGACGAGGGGCGCAATCCGACGGCCTCATTGGGCGACCGCAAGCTCTCGCTCTCAGTCACTGCCGCAGCGCAGCGCGGGGCCGAGCGCGTCGTGACGCCGTCGACCGGCAACGGCGCGCAGGCCAACGCCGCCTACGCGGCCCGCGCGGGCATCGAATCGAAGGGGTTTGTCCCCTCGCGGTGTCCGTTCCTCAACAAGGCGATGGTGAACGTCCACGGCGGCGACATGCGCGTCGTCGAGGGCCGGTACGACGACGCCGTCTCGGCTTTCGACGAGGAACTGGCCGAGGCGTCTGACGGCTGGGTTACGGTCGCGCCCGGCCACCCCTTCCGAATCGAGGGAGCCAAATCCGTCGCGTTCGAGGTGATCGACGACCTCGAATGGACGGCCCCAGACGCGGTTGTCCACCCCACCGGCCACGGTGAGACCCTCGTCGGTCTCGAACGCGGCTTCCGGGCAGCGACCGACAGCGGGCTCACGGACTCAGTGCCACGAACCTACGCCGCACAGCCGGACTCGACGGCCGCCATCGCCGACGCCGCACGCGAGGGGGCGAGCGAACCGGCCACCATCGAGCACCCCGACACTATCGTCGGCCCGCTGGAGGTGCCCGACCCCGCCGCCGGCGCAGCGGCGCTGGACTCGCTCGACCGCTCGGGCGGCGACGGCGTCGCCGTCTCGGACAAGGACATCCTGGCCGGTGCCGTCGATGGCTGCGAGATGGGACCGGAGACCGGCGCGACCGGGGGGACGGCAATCGCCGGCGCGAGAGCGTTGGCTGACGAGGGAGCTTTCGACGATGACGACGTCGTCGTCCTCGTGAACCCCGTCGCCGGAAGCAAGGAGGCGGACCTGCTGCGCAGTCACCTCATGAGCCAGGGTATCTGAGGGCGCGGTCGGCCGGAACGCTGGCCGTCGTGGCACACCACCGCATACTTCGGTGTTGTTTAGCCCGTCGTGGCACTACCCAGACCCGATGCGCACCGCAGCGTTCAGCGAACTCACTGGCCCGGACGGCGTCTCGATTGTGAACCAACCGACCCCCGAACCCAGACGTGGCGAGGCGGTGGTCTCCGTCGAAGCGTGTGCCATCAACCGCCACGACCTCTGGATTCTCGAAGGCGACTCCGCGATGGTCGACACCGACGACTTGCCGTTCGTCAGCGGACTCGACGTTGCCGGAACCGTCGACGCCGTGGGCAAGGGCGTTACGGCTGTCGAACCCGGAGACCGTGTGGTCCTCTGCCCGAACGAGACCTGCGGGACGTGTCGCTACTGCCGCGAGGGGCCGGAGAACCTCTGTGAGAACTTCTCGCTGTACCACGGTGGCCTCGCCGAGGCGGCCCGCGTCCAGGCCGACCGCCTCGTCAGGCTCCCCGACGGCGTGGGAACGGTCGACGCGGCCGCGCTTCCGACGGCCTATATGACTGCCTTCCACATGCTCCGCCGGGTTGACGCCGGACCGGGCGACCTGGTGTTCATCCCGGGCGTAACTGGCGGTGTCGGCGTCGCAGGCGTGCAACTCGCGTCCGTTCTCGGTGCTCACAGCGTCGGGACCTCGTCCTCACAGGCGAAACTGAACCGGGTCGAATCGCTCGGCCTGGACTACGCCATCGAGAGCACCGACCCGGACGAGATTCGAGCGGCGGTCACCGACATCGGAACCGTCAACGGCGTGCTCAATCACCTCGGTGGCGAGTACACGCAGCTCGGTCTTGACGTTCTCCAACGTGGCGGCAGCATGGCCGTGTGTGGACGGACGGCCGGTGGCACATCCGAGATCGATATTCCCGACCTGTTCCTCGGCCACAAACGTATCATCGGGAGTACGATGGGGACCCAGGGCGACCTGGAGCGACTCGTCGGCCTCGTCGCCGACGGCGAGCTCACCCCGGAAATTGATGCAACGTACCCGCTCGAAGAGACCGGTGCGGCGTTTGCGGCGATGCAGGACCGCGATGGCGTCGGGAAGCTCGTCGTGACGCCGTAGTCACCCCAGCGACCCGGGACGGTGTTTCTCCGGACCGATTCCGGTGGAAACGGGGCAAATGTGTGGCCGTCAGTTCATTTCTCAGTCTCCGCCGATCACCGAGCGACGATGACTGGAACGGGTGAGTTACGGAACACTTTCTGGGCGACGTTCCCGACGACCAGTCGATCGGCCAACGCGCCGCCGTGACTTCCGAGTACGACCGCATCGAAATCGTCGGCTCTATTCAGAATCGCCCGAGCCGGATGTCCCAGTTGTACCTCGGTGGTGATTTCGACATCGTACTCGGCAGCGATCTCCCGAGCGTCGTCGAATACCGCCTCCGAACGCTCCTCCGCGGCCGCTTCGATGTCGTCCGAAAGAGCCAGTGCCGTGGCCGCTCCCCCCAACGGTGACGGTCCGCCCACGACGTGTAAGACAGTAATCTCCGCCCCAGGGTGGTTCTCAAGGGCGTACTCGAGCGCCCGCTGGGCCATCTCCGAGTCGTCCATCGGAACGAGAATCTGTGAGATCATATCCCGACTACGATCAGGTGGCTGATAAAACGGTGGTGCGCTTGTCTCATACTGTTGGCTGTAACTATTTCAAGATATTCGCCACCCTGAGGTGGCGAAATTCTTCACAGATGTACAGCCGACAGTATCAGGATAAGCGACGTATTACTACTGTGGTGATCTTCTATCTCGCTACGGCTTTTGTCGGGTACTGTGTCGGTTGAACGAGGCGTGCGAGATGCAGCACGCGTACGCGGCATAAGATGATTCTCGAATGGACGACGCTACTTCGTGGTGAGAATCGAACGTAGTGTTAAATCAATAGCCTGTCAAACTGTGTCCATGAGCCGAACGATCGACTCGATTCTCGTGCCGACCGACGGCAGTGACGGCGCACGGATCGGTGCCCGGCGAGGTATCGATCTCGCTGCCACAATCGGTGCCGACCTCCACGTACTGTCAGCGGTTGACTCCCGTGACATCGAACCGGATCTGAATTCTGACGGGCAGACTGACCGGGAGCGTCTCCTCGAAGCGGAGGCAGAACGAGCGGTGGATTCCATCGCCAGACTCGCCCGGGCACATCTCTCTGGGCACATCACGACCGCTGTCGAGTCGGGCATCCCGTTTCAAGTGATCAACGACTACGTCGATACCCACGATATTGATCTCATCGTTATGGGGACACAGGGGCGGACAGGGTTCGAACGGGTTGTCCTCGGGAGTGTCGCAGAAAAGACGCTCCGGACCGCAGATGTCCCGATTGTCACGGTAACGCCGGACGGGGACATCGTCGAAATCGGCGACCAGCGGTACGACAACGTTCTGCTCCCGACTGACGGCAGCGAGGGCGCAGAACTCGCGATCGAGTGGGGAATCACGCTAGCTGAGGTGTTTGACGCAACGATACACACGATGTATTCCGTCGATACGAGTCGCTTCGGCGGCGTTGAGGGGGCAGCCGAGATTCACGACGCGCTTGAGCAGACCGGCCAGGAGGCACTCGAGACGGTCCATGAGCGTGCCAGAGATGCAGGCGTCAGTGTCGCGGGTAATATCGCAAGCGGCCCGGCTGCACGCGCTATCCTCTCCTACAGCGAGGAACACGATATCGACCTCATCGCGATGGGAACACACGGTCGATCCGGCCTCACGCGATATCTGACCGGAAGCGTCACTGAGACGGTTGTCCGTAATGCGGCTGTACCGGTCTGTTGTGTCCCGATGCAGTGACAGGTGTTCAGTCTCTCCCTACGATGCGCGCTGTCTCGACGCACCAGACGCGTGCTGTTTTGCAGTGGTGTACGCTTCCCGGACACGCTTGAACTCGTCCTCGTTGCCACCGTGGTCCGGGTGGACCTCCTTGACGCGCTCGCGGTAGGCCGATTTCACGTCGTCCAGCGACGCGCTCTGGGTCAGGCCCAGTTCGCTGAACGCCTGCACTGTCGGGTGTGGTTCCTCCTCAGGGTCCGGACCGAGGTTGACTTCGGGCGTCTCGAAGGGCAGGCGCGCGCCGAGGTAGACGCCGGGCATCTCGTGTTCGACCAGTACGGGAACAGTCGGCGACCGTTCGATGCGGTAGTACGCCCGGGCGTCGAACGTGATCGCCACGTCCCGTTTCGGCAGGTAGAAGGCGACGTGTTGCCCCTCGACGAAGTGGTTCTCGGCGAACTGCTCGTCGATGGCGGTGAGGTACTCCCGCAGCTCCGCCCGGCGTCGCATCTCTCCGCCGTCGGTCGCCTGCCGGTTCGGCCGCTCGGCCGGAAACACGCGGTTGGCGAGGACGAACAGCCCGGCGACGACGAGGGTTCCGGCGACACCGAGGACGAGCCCGAGGAGCAGCCACTCCGGTAGGACGCCCGGTTCTGTCTGCACGCCCCTCCGTTAGGCTCCAGTGGTAAAGAAATTCCCGCTCTCCGGTAGCAACGACTCCGAGGTCACCAATACCGAGCCACGGGAACGGCAATCTGGCTCAGCCGATATACCTGAGGTCCTCGTCGGCGGGCGACGGGGAGTTCTGCTGTTCCATCTCCTGAATTTTCCGGACGACCTCCTCCATCTCGTCGGCGCGGTCCTCAAGCGAACTGTAGTCGACCTCGAACCCGATGACGTCCTGAAGGATTTCGAGGACGGCCTGCGCGCTCTTGGGATCGACCAGGTAGCCCGACGTTTCGCCCATGAGACAACTGGCCGGCACGTCGCGGCGCTTGCTCAGGCCCAGCAGCAGGCCGGAGACGCCGACGATACCGCCCGCTGGTTCGTCCTCGCGGAAGGCCACGCCAGCGTCCTCCAGCGTTTCCTTGAAGTCTTCGGTCGTCGTCGCGCCGAGTACGTCGTACTCCTCGATGAGTTCACCGGTCGGGACGCCGCCGAGGGCGAACACCCGCTGGACGCCGAACTCGTCGGCGATGTCGAGGAACGTGTCGGTCAGGCCGTAGTGGCCCTGGTTGTCCTGCGCCTGGTGGTCCCCGGAGAGCACGAGCAGGTCCTGGCCCTCCTCTGGCGTGACAGCGTGGAACTCGGCGCAGGCGAGTTGTGCCTGGCCGTCATCGATGCTGACCTGCGGTGGGAAATGCGTCGAGTAGACGCGGCGGACGAGCTCGCTTTCGAGCTCCTCCAGCAGGTGTTCTGCGGCGAGTTTGCCGACGTGGCCGACGCCGGGCAACCCCTCGACCAGTACCGGCTCGTCGAGGTCGGGGTCCGCTACGCGCTCGATGTCGAATTCGTCCATACGGCTTATTCCCGGCTGCGGCGCTTAAGAGAACGTCGATACTCGCCGTAGCTGTCTTCGGGCGAGAACGGCGCGGGTGCACTGTTGACCGCCTCGAGCCCGCACTCCGGACAGGTGTCGTCCAGCGTGTACACCGGCCGGTCGTGTTCGGATTCCCAGGCGGCACAGACGCGGATGTCCGATTTCATCGGTGGTGAATCACTGGAGCGACGATCGACTTACTCGTCGTCTTCGCTGCGCTCGCGGTGGAACTGCCCCGAACCACCGTGTTGCTCGACGACCTTCGCGGCGCGGTCCGCGCTCTCTTCGAGCGCGTCCTCGGCGGTCTTGTAGTCGGGCGCTTGTACCTGAATGCGGTACTCGGGTGAGCCGACGTAGGTCACTTCGAGTTCGATCTCGTTGGGGACCTCACCGTTGCCCTCCGCGGCCTGGAGCGCTTCCTTGATGACGTCGACGCCGTCGCTTTCGGGACAGGACAGGTCGACGTAGCCGGTGACCTGCACGTACGGCACGGAGACGTTGTTCCGGGCCGTCTGGACGATAGCGTCGATCTCCTCCTCGGAGAGGTCGACGTCTTCGAGGGCGTCGTTGCCGTGGATCGCCGCCGACTCGAACCCGTCGTACATCGAGCCGAACTCCGCCAGCAGCTCGTTGGCGATGGCGGCGTAGGTCTCGTCGTCTAAGTCCTCGCCGAAGGCCAGTTCCATCCAGTTGTCGGCCTTCTGCTCGTTTTTCCACTCCTGGATCTTCTCTTTTCGCTGGTGGTCGTTGACGTCCTTGATCGAGAGGTCGATCTGCTGGGCGCTCTCGTCGACGTCAAGCACCTTGGCAACGACTGTCTGCCCTTCGTTGACGTGGTCGCGGACGTTCTTGATCCATCCGCTGGCGACCTCGGAGATGTGACAGAGGCCGCGCTTGCCCTCGTACTCGTCGAGGTCGACGAACACGCCGAAGTCCTCGATCTCGTCGATCTTGCCGACGACGAGTTCGCCCGGTTCGGGCCAGCCGCTGTATTTCATCCTATCGGGCCTCGACAACGGCGGTCACTTCGCCTTCGATGTCGGCCTTGCCGCCCGTCGGGCGGGCGATAGTGTGGCCACAGACGGCGCACGAAACTTCGCTCGCGGCCTTCTCGAAGAGGGTCTGTTCGTTCTCGCAGTCGGGGCATTCGACGGTGATGAAGCTTCCTGCCATCGTTACTCCTGGAACTCCAGTCGGCCGGCGCGCCATCCTTCGCGGAGGTGGGCCTTCCCACACTCGCCACAGCGGTACTTGAGGTCCGTCTTCTTGGTGGGCTTGTCGCCACCCGGGACCTTCGAGAACTTCCCGTCGTTCCCGATACCGGAGTTACGTTCGCGCTGGCGGTCGATCCATTTCATGCCGGTCTGACGGCCGCTACGGACTTTCTCGACCTCGTGTTCCTGGTGCTCGTTACAGTGCGGACAGTACGTATTGAATCGTCGTGGCATCTGCATAGATATCGGCCTTACCGAGCGATTTGACGTGGCCGCTTAAAACCCGTTTGGTTCGCACCTGCTGTGTGCCCCACAGTACCGTCCCTGTCACACGACTAACCGCCATATTCAGCCCGTCCGCGTTCCGCCACTGCTCCGGCTACTGGAACCGGGCTGACGGTCCACTAGATTCGATTCGGACTGCCCCGAACACACCTGATTCCGAACCCGAGAGCAGTTCGAGATTCACCGCTTCTCCAGCAGAGAGCGACCGGAGCTTCGTCGCCAGTTCGCTGTCGATGTAGTCCACAACCTCGTAGGTCTCGTCGGCTTCGACGTCCCGGAGTTCCATCCGTCCGTCGTCGTCCATCGGGCTGACGACGACTGAGGCCCGCTCGCACGACCGCTGCTGTTGTTTCAACATACACGACTGTCGCGATTCCGGATATATAAATCTCGGCTATCAGGCTGTTAAGCATCTAGACACGACCGGTAAGAATATAAGGACATTCTAGTTACAGGTAATCCCTCGACGCTCGCTGTCAGTTACTGTGCTGTGTCGCAATCGCCTTCGAAGTCACTAAGTACGCTGTTGGCAAACGAACGGGCATGAAGAAGCTCATTATCCACGGCGACCCGGGGCTGCGAAAGGGCGGCCGCATCGAGTACGAGGACGAGGAGTACGAGGTGTTCTCGGTCTCGCGGCAGGGCGACTGGCACGGCCCGGACCGGCCACAGCTCTGGTGTACTATCGGCTCGGAGGACGAAGAAGAGACGTTCAAGACCCAGGAATACATTCCGATGCATCTGGACACGGACGACATCGAAGCTGAGGCCGTCACCGTGCTCCGCGAGCGCGCGCCGCCGAACGCCGAGTCCTGAGTGGCCCGCATCGTTCCCTGAAAAATCGCCGTTCGCCAAGAATACCCTGCTCCTTTTTCAGAAGTATTCCGGTCGGACCTGGTAGATCGTGACGCCGCCGACTCGTTTCGCTACGGTCACGCCCTGTAGCTGGTCGACAGTCACGTCACCGTAGCGGGCTCGTTCGGCCGGGCCGACGTAGACGTAGCGCACGTCATATGCTTCGAGGAGGCGGCGTTGCTCGGTCGCGTCGCCGGTGTAAATCGTCTCCACGTCGTCGACGCGGCGGTCGTACACCGTGTCGTTGCGGTACTGGGCCTCGTGAGTCCAGCCGGCGACGGTCGGCAGGCCGGTCAGGCTCGACGGTGCGCTTGCGCCCTCACCGTCGTCAGCATCCCACTGGTAGCTCGCCGGTGCGGCCGTGACGATGGTTGGCCGGCCCTGAGTGTTGTCGTCAAGCCACCGAATCGCCTCGGCTTCCTCGGGATGGTCGTCGTCGAGATAGGCCAGCCCGTCCAGTGTCGGATCGCCCGCGGCCTCGACGTGGTTCGAGAGGGCGAACATGCCGTACAGCGACGCCGAACAGACCAGCAGGGCGACGAACGTACGGACGCCGATGCTGGTCCATGCTCGCGCGCGGTCGTCGGTCGGCCGCCAGCGGGTGAGCAGCCACGCTAGCACGGGGCCGGCGGCGACCCCCCAGAGCACCCACACCTGCATGTACGTCTTGAAGACGGTGTTCATCCGGCCGATGTTCTCCCTGACGAAGACGAACTCGACGAGGAGAACGAGGCCCGCACCGGCGAGAATCAGCACGGCTTCGAAGCAACGGGCCGGTCGCCGCCGTCAGCGAGCGCCGGAACCGCGTCGACGGTACGGTCAAGTGTCGGCGAGCGCGCGAACAGCCACGCGCCGAGCAGTAGCGGGACGAGCAGCCCGACCGCTGCGATGTCAAGTGTGGCCGCAAGCGCCGCCGTTCCGACGGTGACGAGACCGACGATACGGGCCGTGCTCCGGCCAACGGCACGGCCGGTCTGGGCGTACAGGTACAGCCAGAACGGGGCGACGAACAGGCCGTGAACGGCCAGGAGCTCCAGCAGTGAGGTTCGGTCGGGCAGGACGGCAATCTCGCGTCCGCTCGCCGGGCCGAGCCAGAACGGGAGCGACCAGAGCAGTCCCAACGCGATCACGACAGCAGCGACGGCCAACCCCAGTCCGATTCGGACGCCTTCCTGGCTCGCTCCGTTCAGCCGGAGCCGCTGTCCGACGTGCTTCGGGAGGAGCGTCGTCGGGTCGGCCGGCGCGACGGTGACCGTCAGCAGGGCCAGCCCGCCCATCGACGGGAACGACCAGGTGTTCGTCACGGCCATGATGCCGGCGACGGCCGGGAGCGCGCCGAAAAGCAGCGCGAGCCGGCGTCGGCGTTCCGCGGCCGGCGTCTGGTAGTAGCTGAAACAGAGCGCGGCGGCTAGCAACAGGAAGCCCGTGCTCATCATGTGGGCGTGCATGTCGCCGTTGAGCCAGGCGAACAGCGGGAACTCGTCGATGACCAGCGCAGCGCCGGGCTCGTACGTTCCGAAATCGGCCGCGCTGTCCTCGATGACGCGGCTCGCATCCCAGTAGCTGAACGAGTCCGGCCCCGCCGCGAGCCCCTCCAGTTCGTAGCCGGCCCGCTCGGCGACGGTCTGACTCAGCTCACCGGGCAGAAGCCAGATGACGAACTTGGCGGGTGTCGACAGATTGCTCGCGATGCCGACACAGAACGCTGTGAGGCCGGCGGCCAGTCGTCGCGGGAGGCCGCGTTCGCTCGCGACAGCGCCAGCCAGTCCGTACGCCGCCGTAACAAGCGTCGCGTAGAAGCCCGCCAGCGCGAGATTGTACGCGAACTGTCCCGCGGTTCCCGTTATTCTGGTGAGGATCGCCGCAACGAGGTGGCCGCCGTAGTAGTACGCGACCGGTTCGCCGGCGAACCACATGTCCTCTAGCGGGAGGCTGTCGGCCCGCACGAGCGACTGCAACAGGCCGAAATCGAGGAACTTCTCGCCGCCGATGGGGACGATTGCCGGGTCGAGCGCCCGGATGCCGACGAGAAACAGGAACGCGACTGTGAACACGCCGGCCGTCTCGGCGTACGAACGGGCGCTCGGTCCGCCGTCGGCCCGCCAGACAGCCAGCGTACTCACGGCGAGAACGGCGATGCCGAGCCAGACGCCCAGCGTCAACGAGAGGCGACCGACAAAATAGGTGATTATCCATAGTATCGAGACGGCGACCGGGACGCCGAATGCGAGTCCGCGGTCGGCGAAGCGAGGGAACAGCAGTCCAGCGACGGTCCCGCCAGCGTACAGTAACAGGAGGTAGAGGGCGAGCCAGGTGGCGAGGAGCCCGTATTCCATCAGTGAAGGGACCGGTTCGCTGGCCTATACGCTTTTTCGTTGCTCCCGGACTTATGACCTGATTAGGGACCGGTAGCTTCGAACTGTTTTTACTTCCGCCTGTCCGATTACTCGGCAATGTCGCCGACCGTTGGGGTTGTCCTCCCAGCCTACCGTCCCGACATGGACCAGCTCGGGACCTATATCGCCGCTATCGACGATGCCCTCAATCCGCGGACTATTGTCGTCGAACTCGATGCGCCACGAGACGGCGTCCCTGCACAGCTCCGTTCGCTCCCGGCAGCGGTCCACACTGTGCCCTACCGTCGCGGGAAGGGCGCAGCGATCACCGCCGGGTTCGAGCGACTGGAGACCGACGTGTTGGCCTTCGTCGACGCCGATGGGTCGACACCGGTCCGCTCGCTCGAACGGATACTGGACCCGGTCACCGACGGCCGAACGGACCTCGCTGTTGGCTCCCGCCGTCACCCAGACGCGACGGTCGCTACCCATCAGACGTTCGCCCGGCGGTTCCTCGGCGACGGCTTTGCGTGGCTCGCCGGCCGGTTGCTCGACGCGCGGCTGTACGACTATCAGTGCGGTGCGAAAGCCATCGACGCAGCCGCCTGGGAGCGCGTCCGTGACCATCTGTACGAGCCCGGCTTCGCGTGGGATGTCGAACTGATAGCTATCACCGCGGCGCTGGACCTGTCTATCGAAGAGGTCCCAATCGAGTGGGAGGACAAGCCCGGCTCGACGGTGTCTCCGATACGGACGTCGATAGACCTGCTTGAGGCACTGTTGACAGCCCGCCACCGGTCGAAGCAACTGCGCGATGATCGCTTCCACACGGCTCTGGCCGATCACCTCGACGAACCAACTGCCCTTGTCGAGAAAGACCGATGATGGACATCGAACAGCAGGTTCGCCGCGTCGTTCCCGACCGGTTCGAGTCACTCGTGTCGGGCGTCCGGTTCGGCCAGTTCGTCTCCGTCGGTGTCGTCGGCGCGATCAGCGACAACACGGTCCTCGCCGTACTTGGCCTGGCGTTCGGCGTCAGCGATATGTGGGCCAAAGCCGCCGGCGTCGAGACGGCCATTCTGGTGATGTTTCTCGTTAATGAACACTGGACGTTCGCCGGCCAGGGTGACACCGGCCGCCGTTCGTTCGCCAAACGGCTCGGGAAATCCCATCTGGTTCGGTCCGGCGGCGTCGCGGTACAGCTCGCCGTCTACTGGCTGCTTACGCAGTGGCTGACGGTTGAACTCGTCGTCGCCGGAACTGACCTGTGGTTTATCGCTGCGAGCCCGCTCGCGATTGGAGTCGCGATGCTGGTCAACTACGTCGCCGAGAGCATCTTCACCTGGCAGGTCCACGCGGACGAGTGAGAATAGCGCGTTACTAACTCACGGACGGCACTCGAATCACAACCCTTAATGAGGGGACCGGACTACGAGAAGGTAGCGGGATGGGATAGCCAGGAGATTCCGGCGGGCTCATAACCCGCAGATCGGTAGTTCAAATCTACCTCCCGCTATATTCTGTCGCTCACAAATCCGTGAGCGACTGGAGAAGTCCAGTAGATTTGACCGAGAGAACACCGAGCGATAGCGAGGTGGTCGCGTTGTTCAAATCTACCGTCCAATGTTCTCGCGCTGCAGACTGCTTTCAGCCTGTTCACCGCTATTGCTCCCTGCTGTACCCTTCTCCGGCCGCTGTGAGTGTTCGGTACAGCGTGGCGACCAACGCCGCGACGAGCAGCACGCCAAGGACCTGTGCAGCCGTGTTCTGCGTCTCGAATGCCCACGGGAGCGACAGCGCTACAAACCCGACAGAGACGATAAGTCCGGCGAGTGTCGTGACGGTGACTAACAGATACCGGGCAGCACGTTGAAATGAACCGCCGCGGTCCAGCGTAGCGAGCCCGTGTCGCTGTACCATCGCCCCCTCAAGCGCCAGCCAGAGTGCCAGCAGTGCGGCCACGCTGAAGCCGATAGTTCGGAGCGGGTCCGGAACCACGACTCCTATTAGCTCGGCGACAGTTCTGCCCGCGAAGACGAGCAGCCCGAGCGTCAGTGGCCCAAGCAAGACAAGTGAACTAAACAGTGCGGCGAAATCCTTCGTGAGGGACCGAATGGAGGGGGACACAACAGCCAGTGTCGGCTCAGGTTTTTGTAAGCCTACTGGTGACTACTGGCGGCTCGCCCTCGCCTCGCTACAGAACCGTATCAACAACCGCTCTAGTCGTCGCCGTGCTCGTCGACGATGGTGACCTCGCCGTCGATGACCTGAACGTTGATCAGCGTCTTGGCGTCGTACCCCGCCTCGTCGAGCTTGTTCGTCCCGTCGGCTTTCTTGATGACACAGACGATGTCGCGGATGTCCGCGCCGATGTCTTCGAGCGCGCCCGTGAGTCCGGCCAGCGTCCCACCGGTCGAGAGCACGTCGTCGAGGACGAGCACTTGGTCGCCCTCGTACACGTCGTTGACGTACATCTCGCTCTCGGAGTAGCCGGTCACCTGAGACAGCGATACCTCACCGTCGAGTCCGTACTGGCGCTTGCGGACGACGACGAGTGGGATGTCGGTCATCAGCGAGACGGCTGTGGAGATGTGGATACCCATCGCCGCCGGTGTGACGATCTTGTCGACGTCGTCGAGTTCTGCCTTCCGAATGATCTTGATGACGATTTCGCGCAGAAGTTCCGGTCGAAGCATCGGGACCCCGTCGCTGATGGGGTGGACGAAGTAGTGATAGCCTTCCTTCTCGATAATTGGCGCTTCGAGTAGGGACTTCTTGAGTCGGTCCATGCCGTCGGTACTACAAGCCCGTACTAAAATTCTCCGTCACCGACTCAGTAGAGTGCCAGCAACTCACCGAGCGCTCGCATCATCGGCAGGAGGTGCGAATCACCCAGTGCGTAGTACTCGACGGTGGTCAGGAGTAGAAACACCGTCGCAACGCCCGTTGCGGCACCGAGAAGCACTGCACCGGCCTGCCCGGCTCGGTCTTCGGAGCGACCACACAGTGCCCAGATACCGAGTGGAATAGCGATTCCAAGCGCGAGCAGCGCGTGCAACTGGAACGCTTCGCCGATGCCGTTCACCGTCAGCGCGACGAACACTACGGTCACCTGCCCGCCGATCAACACTGTCCCCGCAACTGTCCAGAGGAACACGTCCCAGTGGTCCGCGAGGCTCCCGCGTACCGCTGGGAGCCGCACGAACAGATACACGCCGAGCGGATAGAGCGGGAACAGATACCGGGCAGTCACCTGCGCGTGCAGCGGCAAGCGGCTGTTGTACAGCAGGACGACGCCGACGAACGCCGTTATGGCGAACGCGTCCACGACACGGTCGGCGCTGAGCGTTCGGTCGGCCATCGACGAGGGCAAACGCAGCCGTCGGAGGACTGGAAGCGCGCCGAGCATAGCAACGAGTACCGGCGCAGATTCGAGCAGCGAGAGATTGACGGATTCCTCACCGGTGTTATCGAGCGCACCGTCCGCGCTTCCCGACCGCACGAACGCGTGGTACACGTCATCTGGTTGCTGCTGGAGCGTTTTGAGTCCCGAAACGAGTTCGCCGCCAAGCAGCAGCAGTGGCCGCACCCCGCTTTCCACAGTCCCGAGCAAGGGTGCCAGCGGCGTGAGCAATCCACCGGACCCGCCACTGCCGCCACCACCGCTCGTGCCGCCTGTTCCGTCTCCCCCGGGGGAGCCGCCACCGGAGATCAACCTCGGGGGTTTGATCGGCGACCCGGAGATGGCGATATTAGTGAGGATGAACGGCAGCAGGGAGAGTGCAAAGACGATGCCGATACGAGCGAGCGTTTGCGGGCTATTGTCCGGGGCGGTCGGGATATCGACCAGTGCCAGGGCGACACAGAGCAGGAGCGCTTCCGGAGCGTGTACCCACGCGTACAATCCCACCAGCGCATATGCGAGCGCGCGGAAGGTTCGCCGCTGCGTGATAACCGGCCCATCCGCTGGCTTGCGGCTCCGATAGAGGCAGTACGCGATGCAGACGACCACCGTCCCGGTGACAGCGTGGCGCTTTGGCACCGTCGCCCAGAAGGCCAGCGGTGTCCCGGCTGTGAGCACCACGGCGCTCAGGAGCCCCAGCCGGCGTGTGTGCATCCGACTGAGAAGCCGATAGAAAACCACCGGCGTAAACGCCGCGATGAGGAGATGCGTCAGTTGCAGCGCGTACAGATGGGTTCGGCCGGCGTCGAGTGGCTGTGCCAGCGCGACGTTCAGTCCGAACAGTCCCAGCACGGCAACGGTACCGCCGTAGAGGACCCAGTCACCGTCGGTGTAGTGACTGCACTGGACCACCAGTGCCAGCAACGCGAGCGACCAGAGCGCGACCAGTGCAATCCGGAGTTCGACGACAGCGGTGAACAGGTCGAGCACGAACACGGCCGGCAACGAGAGCACGATGACGCCGTAGTTGCGCGCGTACCACTGGCCGCCGTATCCGTTCGCCCCCGGCGTATCGAGTCCAGGGCCGTAGACCGCCTCGGTCATCGCTAGCTGTCCGTTCGAGAGGCTATACAACCCGTTTGCCAGCGTGTAGGAATCGTTTATCAGGAATGCCGTCCGCCACACCAGCCCGAACAGCACGACCGTCGCGAGAAACACAGTCAGGCCGAGTCGGTCGCCGAACAGCACCGAGTATGCCGTCTCGCGGGTGTTCGACAGCGCGGGCGTCCGCTGTCGGAGACGCCCGACGAACTCCGTCGCCGTCATTCGACCACCGATATCGTGACGTTGCGCGTCGCCACTACGCCGTGGCCAGCCTCGTCGCGCTTGCTCACCGTCACTGTTCCGTTGTACTGTTCGCGCTCTATCTCCCCGTCGGTGAACGTGTCCGAGGCCAGCGTCAGGTCGTAGGTATCACCGGCTGAGTCGTCCAAGAAGTGATTCGTCGTCCGCGTGTACCCCAGTTCCTCGATTGTGAGTTCGTAGACGAGTGTCGGCCGACCGGTCCGATTCGCGAAGTGTACGCGGACCGGCGGCACGCTGAGGTAGTAGCTTGCCGCGCCGTAGGACCCTTTCTCAATCGTTACTTCGTCCGGCATTTCAACTGTGGAAACCGTGACATTGCCAGATTCGAGTGCGACCGACTCTGGCTCGGATGCCAGCGTGACGCCGGGGACCAGCGGGCCGGAAAGCAGTGTGACGCCGAGTATAATGGCGATTACACTGGTGACAACAGCCCGCGTTCTTTCCATTGTTACCAGTCACTAGATATCTGGTGATAAAAGTGTCGTGGAGAAAGTGCTGTTGCTCGTCGATTGTAAAAAATCAAAAAGTCGGTGATAAATTACGCCTGCGGACCAGAGTCTTGTGCGAGCGTTGCAGAAGAATCGCCTTCTGCCGTCTCGTAAACAACTCTTAGGTCATAAGCGTCCGTCACGGCGACATTCATTGAAGTTCCCGCTGAAACTTCGCTTGCACCTATGGTATTACTGTTCCCGAAGGTTGCATCTCCGGAAGTGTCCGAATCAAGGTCATATTTACTAGAATCAGTAATATCTGCTCCTCCCGTATCATCTGCGTCCGTAATTCCTTCTCCGCGCACATACAGTTCATTTCCATTGATTGTGTCGCCTCCATCATGAATGATGTTCACGACACCGTAGCCGTCGGCTCCTGTGCTCTCATCGAAATCCCATGAGAAGCTAGCCTGTGGCGTTGCCTGCTGTGCCTGGTCACCGAGACCAAGCACAAAGGAGGCGATTACTGCGGCCAGAATGACCGTGATTGCGACCATCAGGATAACCCCGATGACCGGCGACACTGCGTCGTCGTCGTGGATGAGTTGTTTGATATCCATGGTTTGTTCGACGCACACCGCGAGTGTGACCCGAGTAGGAACCCCCTATACATCGAAGGATTTCCTTACCGGCTCGCGGGGTGTGCTGACTCAACCACATGAGATGTGCCCACTTATACTCACAACACGTTTTAGCCGTTCAACGTCGCCTTGAAAGCCTTCAAGGCTGGCTGTACCGCCGAAATCGATATGGCGGTGCGTGGATAGTTCAGCGGTAACTGAGACAAACGAAACAGCGCAAGCCGTGAAACAAACAGGAGTTTAGTTGTCGGACTCGGCTTCCTGGGCCACATACTCGGTCAGTGTCATCTCACGACCGGCGTAGGTGTGATAGCCCGCGGAGACGCTGAGTACGACCGCGATCAGCGTGGCCCAGACCAGCGGCGGAATTGCCGTGAAGGGATAGACGCCGACCCAGAGGATCGTCACGACTGCCAGACTGACCGCGCCGAGCGAGAGGTAGTACTCGCGCCAAGGGAACTCGCTTCCCGGCACGATTTCGAGATAGACGGTGAGTTCCTCCGTGTGTGCAGTCTTGGAGATCGTCCCGTTTTCATCGTCGTAGTCGATGATACCCGTCTCATCCATCCGCGGGAGATGAGACTGCTGTAACGTGGTGTAGACGCGCTTCCGTTGCGCGCTCGTGACTTCGGTGTTCGGGCAGTCGTACTCCTGTGCGGCGACGTGTGACGCGAGGTCACCGAGCTGTACCGGCCCGTCGTGTGCCCGTAGATACTGCAGCGTGTAGCGACGCCGTTCGTTCTGCAGGACGTCGAATATCTCTCCTTTGGAAAGGTCATCCTCCGTCGTGGAGTCCGACCGTTCTACCTGCTTACTCATATCATATTCTCCAGTTCCCCACCACCCATCGCAGGGAATACAGCCAAACTCAGAGTGTTCATCAGTTATAAACTCACGGATTTCACTACCGGAAAAAACGATATATCGCGAGCTTATGCGTCAGGTCCGGATGCAGTGGCGAGCGTTGCGGAGTTGTCGCCGGTAGCCGACTCGTAGACGACGCTGAAGTCGTAACCGCCGCCGGTCACACCGACAGTGAGCCGGTCGCCTGCAACCACCTTACTGTTGCTTCCGCTTGCATCGCCGCCACTAGAGAGCCACTCGGCATTATTGCTTGTCACATCTGAAGAAGAGCCACCTATCCCGGACCCTCGAATATACAGATTGCTACCTTTGATTGAGTCTCCCCCATCGTGGGTGACTGTCACCTGTCCGTTGTCATCTGCACTACTGTCGTACTCTGTACTAAAGCTAGCTTGCGGTGCCGTGTTGCTGACCTGATCGCCCAGACCGAGGACGAACGTTGCGATAACGGCCGCGAGGATGACCGTGATTGCGACCATCAGGATGACCCCGATGACCGGCGACACAGCATCGTCGTCGTTGAAGAATCGTTTGAGTTCCATTGTTGTGTCCGCACGCATCAACAGGTCCCCCTGTTATGCCGTGCTTATCGAATCGTAGCTATGGAGATATATAAGTCTGCACCTGTATTATCAGAGACTGTAATCACTTCCTCTGCTAACAACTATTTTGGGGTGTTTGAACCCAGTTATTTCCGATTGAACCCGCAATTATCACAGAATATGTTTTTAGAACATCATGAAAGGGCCAGCAGTGCCACCGTAACGAAGACTGCGAGGATGAGGATGCTGAGTCCGATACCGGCCCGCATCGGATGTGCGAGGCTGTCGTCGTCACGAAGCCGTGCAACCACGTCGTTCGGGGAAGTCACTGTTCGCGTGATGATGCCCGTCGCACGGACCACTGCACGGTCGACGGCGGCGTACAGTTCGGTCACGCCGACGACGAGGCCGCGGGAGCCATAGAAGACGGCGGGGTTGTACAGCGAATCGACGTCCGGGACGCGGCCGAGCTTCGAGAGGGGCTTCTTTGTCACCGCGAAGCCGACCAGTCCGAGGACAGCGAGCGCGACTCCCTCAATGAGATGGGGAATGGTGTAGGTCTCGTAGACGTGGTCGACGACGGCCCCGCTCGTCACGTCGAACGGAAGGATAGTGAACAGGGCTGTGTCGTACACACCGTAGATGATACAGAGCGCGGCTACGGACACCATGGCGATGCTTTGGCCGCGGTTCGCGTCCGGCACGCTGCCGTCGTATTCGCCGTGGAAGAACGCGTAGTAGCCGAACTTGATGAACGACATGAACGTACCGACGCCGCCCAGCAGCAGCATCCACTCGAGCGTATAGAACTCTCCGAGCGGGAGCGGTCCCTTGCCGAAGGTGTAGTGGCTTCCAGAGATGATGATGCCCTTGCTGACGAACCCGTTGAAGCCGGGGAAGCCGGCGATAGACAGCGCAGCGACGGAGAACGCCCCAGCGGTGATGGGCATCTCTCGCCAGAGGCCGCCGAGTTTCTTCAGGCTCTCCGTACCGGTCCGGTAGATGACGACACCGGCGGTCATGAACAGCAGCCCCTTGTAGAGGATGTGGTTGAATACGTGCGCGAACGCACCGGCCTGAGCGAGCGGCGAGCCGATACCGACGCCGGCGACCATGTACCCGACCTGGGACTGGATGTGATAGGAGAGGAGCCGCCGCATGTCGTTCTGGAACAGTGCGAACAGCGCGCCGAAGATAGCCATCCCGCCGCCCATGTACGCGATGGCTTCGTGGCCGTTGGGGAACGCGCGGTACATCCCGTAGACGCCGGTCTTTGTGGTGAACACGCAAAGGAAGACGCTGGCGGCGATGTGCGGGCGCGGATAGGTGTCGGGTAGCCACGCATGCAGGCCGATGAAGCCGACGTTGACGCCGATACCGATCGCGGCCAGCGCGGCGGCCAGCCCGGACGTGATGCCGGCCGTCTCCGGGCCGCCCGGCACCGACGCGAACAGGAACGTCTCCACCTCGACGTAGTGCCGGAGGATGGCGGCCATCAACAGCGTGCCGCCCAGGCCGTGCAGCAGTGCGTACCGGAAGCCGGCCCGGACTGCCTTGCCGCCGTAGTGCCACACCAGCAGCGTACTGGTGACGGCCATCAGCTCCCAGAAGAAGATGAGTGTGAGCCAGTCGCCGGCGAACACGGCCCCGAAGCTCGTCGCAACATACGAAAGCGCGAACGCCGTCTGTGTGGTGTCGGCCTCACTGGCGTAGGAGTAGAGCACGGCGACCGCGGCGATGAGGCCGAAGATGATGCCCATCAGCCGGGAGAACGGGTCGACGTTCAGGAGGACGGCCTCAAAGCCAAGGAAGCTGTCTACATGGAGGTGTGCACCCTCAGGGACCACGACTGCCCATGGCACCGCCAGCGCCGGGACGAGCGCACCGACGGCGTGCCCGGCCCGCCGCGGGAGTCGGGACACGACGATTGCCAGCGCGAGCAGTATGACCACCGGCGGAACCGTCGTCAGCATCGACATTAGACGACCACCCCCGGGAGATTCTCGACGATAGTATCGACGATTTGCAGGAAGATCGCCGTGTGTGGCACCGTCCCCAGCAGGAGCGACAGCGTGGCTGCGGTGAGTATCGGCCCGAGCATAAACCACGTACTCTCGCCGCCGCGCCAGCCGCGGTCGTCCCAGCCGCCTGCGGGTGGGCCGCCGTGGTGTTCGTGTTCTTCGTGGTGCTTGCCGAGATGGTCGACGTGCTGTGGGTCCGGAACATCGCCCTCGTCGGAGTGACCGTCGGCAGCGCCCGATTCGTGGTCCTCACCGCCGTCGGCCCGAACCTCGTCTCGCCCGCCAAGTGGTCCCCCGATGAGCGGCTTCTCGTCGTGGCTCTCCGGCGACTCGAAGTACGCCTGGTAGACGATGGGCCAGAAGTACGCGATGTTGAGCACGCCGGAGACCAGCAACGCGGCGGCGAATACGAGCCCGCCATCGAGACTCAGCGCGCCGATGACGAGATACCACTTGCTGACGAACCCGGCGACCAGCGGAATCCCGGCCATCCCGGCCGCGGCGACGGCGAAGGCTGCCATCGTCAGCGGCATCCGCTTCCCGATGCCGGCCATGTCGCTGATGTCGTCGGTGTGAGTCTCGACGTGGATCGCGCCGGCACAGAAGAACAGGGTGAGCTTCATGAACGCGTGGGCGGGGATGTGGAGCAGGCCGCCGGTCAGCGCCTGTCCGTGGAGTAGACCCAGTCCCAGTACGATATAGGAGAGCTGGCTTATCGTCGAGTACGCCAGCCGCCGCTTGAGGTTGTCCTGTCTGAGCGCGATGATACTCGCTGTCAGGAGGGTAAAGGCCGCAATCGCGGCGAGCGGGAGGCCGACGCCGAGTTGCTCCATCGTTCCGGTTCCGTACACGTCGAGGACGACCCTGGCGATACCGAACACGCCGCTTTTGACGACGGCGACGGCGTGCAACAGTCCGGACACCGGCGTCGGCGCGACCATCGCGTCCGGGAGCCAGGAGTGCATCGGCATCAGTGCGGCCTTGACGCCGAAACCGGCCGCAAGCAGGGCGAAGGCCGCCCGCGCTAACGTCGGGTCGGCCGTCGCGAGCGCTTCGATACCGCCGGGCGTGAATGCGGTCGTCCCGGCGAGGACGAACACGAGGACGGTCCCGCCCAGCACAGCGACGCCGCCGCCGAAGGTGTACGCGAGGTACTTCCGGCCGGCGGCGCGGGCCTCGTCTGTCTCGTCGTGGGTGACGAGCGGGTACGTCGACACCGTCAGCAGTTCGTAACAGACGAACAGCGTCAGCAGGTTCGACGCGAAGGCGACGCCGATAGCCGACGCGAGGCTGGCGGCGAAGGAGGCGAAGTATCGGGTCTGGGCGTGTTCGTTCAGCCCGCGCATGTAGCCGATGCTGTAGAAGCTCGTGACGATCCACAGCAGACTCGCGAGCAGGCCAAACAGCAACCCGAGCGGGTCGACGCTGAACGCCAGTTCGATTCCAGTGGCGAACTGTCCGATTGCGAACTCGTACTCTGTCCCGCTCAGGACGCCAGGGACCATGCTCGCAATGATCCCGAACTTCGCGAACGCGACGAATAGGGTCACCCCCTCCCGTACGTTTGGTCGGCCCTTGAGCGAGAGAATCGCGGGGATGGCCACCGCCGAGACGAGGATTGCCAGGATTGGGCGTAGCGAATCAGTCATTGGTTTAGAAGGGGTGGAAGTGTGTCCTCAAGCATTGCTTGTAACTCCGGTACGGCTGCGGTCAGCGCGACCGCGAGTGCGGCCGCGATGACGACGACGGCGATCATCCCGAACGAGACCGCCTGTCCGCTCCCGTCCGTCACGGGAGCCTCAGCAGGTGTCTCCTCCGAGTGGATGGTCGCCTCGGCGAAGTAGAGCCGCTCGACGAGGCGGGCGAAGTACGCGAGCGTCAGCAGGGTACTCGCGAGTAACACGGCCACGACGGGCCAGTTCTCGGCGTTGACCGCGCCGAGGACGATGTACCACTTGCCGACGAAACCGACCGCCGGCGGCACGCCGACCATCGCCAGCGAGAGCACGGCGAAGCAAAACGCCGAAATCGGGACGCGGCTCCCCATCCCGGCGTAGCCGTTCACCGTCGTCGCGCCCGTCTTACGCTCGATGACCCCCGTTGCCGCGAACAGCCCGCCTTTCATCACTGCGTGGCCGAGCAGGTGGACGGTCGCGCCGACGACGGCCAGCGGGGTCGCGATGGCGAATCCGGCGACGACGAGGCCGAACTGCGACACCGAAGAGTACGCGAGCATCCGCTGGACGCTGTCCTGTGAGACGGCGAGTGCGCTCCCCGCGATGATGCTCACGCAGGCCAGGCCGACCAGTGCCCAGCGAGCGACGGGCACGGCCGTCAGGAACTCAACGGTGAACACGGAAAACAGCAGGCGAGCGAGCGCGTACGCCGAAACCGTCGAGACGAGCGCCGAGATGAACGCGCTCACGGTGTCCGGCGCGTTCGCGTACGCGTCTGGCTGCCAGGTGTGCAGCGGGAACAGGGCGACTTTCACCGTCAGCCCGCCGATCATCAGCCCGAACGCGGTCAGGACGAGCGTCGAGTCGTAGGCCGCCATCTCCCCGAGTTTGCTCGCCAGATCGGCCATGTTGAGCGTCCCCGTCGCCGCGAGCAGGTAGCCAACGCCGAGCAGATACAGCGAGGCCCCGACGGTCCCGATGATGAGGTACTTCAGCGCCGCGACGGCGGCGCTCGCGTCCCGGCCACTGGCTACGAGGCCGTACGCTGCAAGCCCCGTGATTTCGAGGAACACGTAGAGATTGAACACGTCGCCGGTGACGGTCATCCCCGTCAGGCCGGCGACCAGCAGCAGGTACAGGCCGTAGAAGGCGTTCGAGTGCGGGCCGGCCTGTCGGGCGTACGCGAGCACGCCCAGTGACACGACGGCCACGAGCAGGGCGACGGCCCCTGAGAGCCCGTCGACGACGAGTTCGATGCCGTACGGGGCGGCGAAACCACCGACCGCGTAGGAAACGGTCCCGCTCGTACTGACGGTCCACGCCAGCAGGCCGGCCAGACCGGCCTGGCCGACGAGCGTCAGCGTCGCGACTGGCCACCCTGCCCGGTCGCTCACGAGGCTGGCGACCAGCGGCACCGCGCCGCCGATAATCGGCAGGACCACCAGTAACACAGGGAGTTGTTCAATCATAGTAGAGCTGTTTGAGTTTATCTTCGTCCAGCGTCCCGTACTCGGTGTAGATGCGGATGATAAGCGCCAGTGCCACGGCGGTCAGGCTCACCCCGACGACGATAGCGGTCAGGATGAGGACGTGTGGCAGCGGGCTCACGTAGGGGCCGCCGCCCTCCTTGATTATCGGCGGATCCCCGCCGGCCCGGAACGCGAGCGTGATGAAAAACAGGAAGATGCCCGTCTGGAAGATGTTCATGCCGATGACCTTCTTCACGAGGTTCTGGGACTCGATGAGCATGTAGAGGCCGATACCCAGCAGGAGCATCACCGCGAAGTAGTTGTAGTGTGAGTTCAGCAGTTCAAACATTAGCTCTCATCCTCCGGTGAGTCGACGGCGTGGCCGAACCCGGCCGCGAGCAGGAAAAAGAGGCCGATGGCAACGCTGGCGACGATACCACCGATGGCCAGTTCGACGAGCTCGATGGCGTAGGCGACCACATGCGAGATGAACTGTTCGTACAGGTGGTATTCGAGGAAGTTCCCGCCCAGGAGCATCGTTCCCAGACCGATTGCTGCGAACGTGAGCACGCCGCCGGACGCGAGCGCGGCGACGACGCGGACGTCGAGCCAGTCCCGGGCCGCATCGATGCCGTAGGCGAAGGCGAGCATCATCACGACCGACCCGGCGATGACCCCGCCCTGGAATCCCCCGCCGGGGGAGTTCGCGCCGTGGAACATCACGAACAGCGCGAAGGTGAGGACGAATGGCGACACCACGCGGACCGTCGTCATGATGATCGTGCTCTCGACATAGAGCCCGGTTCGCTCGTCGCTACTCATGCGAACACCTCCTGTCTGAGGACGGTCAGTGCCGCCACGCCGGCGGAAAAGACTACGACCGCCTCACCAAGCGTGTCGAATCCACGGTAGGCCGCGAGCACGGCCGTTACCGCGTTGTGGACCTCCGTGTCCGCGTATGCGTTGTCGATGTAGTGCTGTGTTACCTCGCCGCTGACGACGGGGTTTGCCGCGCCCTCCGCCCCAACGGCAGGCAGCGACGGAACCGTCGCGATCATGACGACGACGAACGCGCCGACCAGGACGACGGTCGGGACGCTGATCGACTCGAACAGGCCGTTTTCCTGTGGCCGAACGGTGTTTGCCAGCGCCAGGATGAACAGGATCGTCATGATGCCGGCCCCGACAGCCGCTTCGGTCAGCCCCACGTCAGGGGCCTCAAGCATCACCCAGATAATGGAGATGCCGAGGCTGTAGGCGGCAAACGCCATCAGCGACGCCAGCACGTCACGGAGTACGGCCGCGCCGATAGCACAGCACAATACGAACACCAGCAACACTCCCTCGATGAGCGAGAGCGTCATGACTCGCCCTCCTCATCGCCGGCAGTCCACGGCTCGATACCCTGGTCCTGTGCCGCCCGTGCGACGGCGTGGGCGGCGGTGGGGTTCGTTAGAAACATAAACACCAGCAGGAAGACGGCTTTGATCGTCGCGAGGTCGGTCTGAATCGCGAGCGCGGCGGCCCCGATAGCGAGGACGGCACCCAGCGTATCGCTCTTCGAGGCCGCGTGCGTCCGAGTGTACACGTCCGGCAGTCTGACGATGCCGACCGAGGCGACGCCACCGAAGAACGCACCGACCAGTGCGAGTACGACGATCCCCCACTCCAGCGGCGTCATAGCACACCCCCGTGTTCGACGTTGAACTTCGAGAACGCTATCGAGAGCAGGAAGTTCAACAGGGCGTACACGAGCGCGATATCGAGGAACAGCGGCTTATCGAGCGCGCCGGAGACGAGCGCGATAGCGATGACGGTGTTCGTCCCCATCACGTTGACCGCGATGACTCTGTCGTGGTCCGTCGGCCCCGCGAACACGCGGTACAGCGACACGATAGCGAACAGGACGAACGCGCTGGCGATCGCCAGCAGCGCCGCCTCGAACTCAATCATCGTCGGCCACCTCCGGGTCGTCGATGTCGCTCTCGATTGTGCCGTCGCCGTCCCCCTGCCCCCGTTCGCGCGGCGAGGGAATCGCTGCGGCCTCCCGGCCGTAGAAGACGAACCGGACGGCCCGTTCGAGGCCGCCGTCGAACAGGTCCTCGCGCGCACTTCCGGTGAGCGAGTGGATATCGAACGCCTGTTCGGAGACGCTGACGGTGAGCGTCCCGGGCGTCAGCGTGATGCTGTTTGCCAGCGTCGTCACCGGCCCGTCTCCCCAGATGGCCGCCTCCAGTTCGACCATCTCGGGGTCGATTGGCAGCGACGGGTGCAAGACGACGTAGGCGATTTCGAGGTTCGCAATTGCGATCTCTTTGAGGAGGTACGGGATGTAGAGGGCCATCCGGGCGAACTGCCCCGGAACCCGTGTCAGCGACGGCTGGCGACTGAACGCGATCGGCGCAAGCAATGCAGTGACGATAGTCGCCGTTATCGCGCCAGTGAGGAAATCCAGCGGTTTGTACGAACTCAACAGCAGATAAAACAGGTACGACGCCCCGAAAATGGTGAGATACTTCGGGAGTGTCGCGGCGCGAGCGAGCGCGGTCGACCGTGCCGGCCGCTCGACGGGTGCGGTCTCGACGTCGATATCGCCCCGGACGAGTTCGACTTCGAGCGGCCGGAGCATCGGCGTCGTGCCGCCCGGGTTGAACTCCGGATCGAGGACGACCCGTTCGATGCTGTGTTCGTCGGCGTAGGCCAGTATGACGTCGGCGTAATCGCCGGGGCTGAACAGGTAGCGGTCGGCACCGATGACGCCCAGTTCCACGTCGAGGTTCGACGGTGGGTCAGCACCCAGATCCTCGTCGAGCCAGACCTCGATGCGGTCGAGCAGGTCTTTGGCCTGGCCGAGTTCCGTCTGCGCGTCGGGGTCGACGGCGCGCGTGCTTGCGACGGCGACGAGATGCAGGGATACCTGTTGCTGTCCCTCTCTGGCCGCCGATTCGGCCTGTTCAATGGCGTAGGCGACGGTGTTACGGACCGTCACCGAATCGGCTACTGGCACGAGCAGGCGACGGGGTGGTAGTACAGTCACAGTATCTGTTTAGAAACTCCGAATAGCGGTTCGTCGGGCAGTACTGTCGTTATCGGACCGGAGCAACGGAACACGCAAAACTATTTCGTAATCGGTTACGCGGTCAGCCACGACTGGACAGATGGTCACCGATTTCGTCGGCGACACGAGCGCCGAGTCCCTCCTTGTCCCCGACGTACTCCGTGGCCGTGTCCGCGTCGACGAGCAGGGCGCGCGTCTCGTCGGCCCCCATCACGCTCGCGTCGTTGGCGACCACGAAAGTCAGCCCGGCCCGCTCGCGTATCTCGCGGGCGCGCTCGATCAGCGTCTCGTCGTCACCCTCCGTTTCGACCTTGAACCCGACGATAGGGAGGTCGGGGTGGGCCGACCGAACGGTGTCGATGAGCTTCGGCGTCGGTTGCAGCGTCAGCGTCAGTTCCGCCTGTCCGCTCTTGATTTTCTCCGGTGCCTGCTCGACGGTGTAATCCGAGATGGCGGCCGCCGAGACCAGCGCGTCGGCCGAGTCGGCGACCCGACGAACGGCCTCGGTCATCTCCGCGGCTGATTCGACCTGCTCGACGGTGGCGTACGGCACGTCTGGCCCGTCGTGGACGAGCGTCACGTCGGCCCCGCGGGCGTAACAGGCCCGTGCGACTGCCCGGCCGGTCCGCCCCGATGAGCGGTTCGAGAGCGTCCGCACCGGGTCGACTGACTCCGTGGTCGCACCTGCGGTCACGACGACGTGTTCGTCTGCAAGCGGCCGGTCGTCCGCGGCCCGTGCAGTCGCCGTGACGATGGCCTCCTCCGTTGCAATCTTGGCTTTCCCTTCCTCGATCCGCGGGTCCACGAAGTCGACCCCCCAGGACTCGACGCGGTCGATGGCGTCCAGCACGCCGGGGTGGTCGTACATCGGTTCGTGCATCGCCGGCGCGACGACGACCGGCACGTCCGCGCCGAGAGCGGTCGTCGCACACGTCGTCACAGGTGTGTCGTCGATGGCTCCCGCAACCTTCCCGACGGTGTTTGCCGTCGCCGGTGCGAGCAAGAGCACATCCCCCCAGCCCGAGCGCCCGCAGAGGTCGACGTGCTCGACACTGCCCGTGATTTCGGAAACAACCTCGTTGTCCGTGGCGAACTCGAGTGCCCACGGGTGGATGATGCCCGTCGCGCTGTCGGTCATCACGGCCCGGACGGACGCCCCCTGTCGTCGGAGTTCGTGTGCGAGCTCCACCGTCTTGACGGCCGCGATAGACCCCGACACCCCCAGGACGACGTTGACTCCGGTCAGCATACCTGCCGGTTCGCGGTGCGGGGGTAAAAGCCCCTGTCTCTCCGGCGGGCCTAGTCGCCGTCAGTAGCGGGCTGCTCGTTTCGCGTACCACTCCTGTCGCTGCTGGTACGTGGTCCCCCGTCGTGGGCGTTCAGCGCGAGGGTGAAGGCGGCTATCGCAAGCAGGACCAGTCCGAGCGCGACTACCGAACTGAGCGAGAGTCCGGTCGACGTGGTCGGAACTGCGACCGGAATGAGCACGTACCTGACGAGCATCACGAGCAGGATAGCCCCGGCGAGGACGGCCGCAGTGCCGGTAACGTGGACGAACTCGCTGTCCGTCGTTTCGGCGTCTCGGCCCAACTGGTGGCCGATACTGCTGGCGTGCGCGCCGGCGTCCCAGACCAGCAGCGCCGCCGCGCTCCCGACGAGAACGAGTATCGGTGCGAGTCCGCGCTCCGCTCCGAGCAGCGTCATGACGAACAGGAGTCCGCTCCCGGCCGCGAATCCCGCCACACGTCGGGACAGCAACTCCGCACCGACTAGTTCGGACAGCACCGTGACGAGTCCACGAAGGACGACGACCGAAACCAAGACGCCGAGAAGGACCACGGTCGCCGAGCCGTAGTGGCCGCCCCCAGTATAGGTCGGTGCTACCCGCCGGGTCACGCCAGCGGCCGTAAGGACCAGCGCGCCCAGCAGCAGCACCACTGGGAGCACGATACTGCCGGTCTGCCGCGCCAGCAACCGTCCGGGGTTGTCCCCCAGCCACTGTAGCAGCCACTGCCGGAGCCGTTCGACGACGAGGATACTCAGTAACGCCAGCAGTCCGGCTACAAGGGGGAGGTGGAGCGGACCACTGAGAACGACCCGCAGGGCCGAGCCGAGCACCGGGAGGCTATCGAGGAAGCGGTCGAACAGTCCCTGTGCTGTCGGGACAAACGCCACGAGCAACTGCAGGCCCACGGCGGCTTTGACGTAGCGGTCGACGTCCCACCAGCTCGTCCCCAGCAGGTCCAGTCGGCCGAGCGTCCGGTCGGTCGTCGCCGTGGGTGCCGGAATCCACGATTCCAGCGTCTCCGTGACCCGGTCCAGCAACAACAGGGCGAGGAGGACACCAACCTGTAGCGTCACGAAGCCCACGAGCGGCTGGACCGAGAAGCCGGCAACGACACGGACGAGCACCCAGGGCAGCCTGACGGCAGCGGCGACGGCACAGACGATTGTGGCGCAGATACCGACCACCAGTACCACGAAACTCTCGTCGAGCATCGCCGTGAGTTCGTCCGTCGCGTCGGTCGGCGGCACCAGTCCGCTACTCGCGTCGATGACGACGAGTGTGGCGGCCAGCGGGAACCCGAGCGCCACGACGAGCGACCAGTAGTCAGTCGCCAACAGCGCGGTTCCACAGAACACGCCCGCGCCGATGACGACGGCAACGCTGCCGCCGGCGATGCGGTCGTGGGTATCGCTACGGAGCGCCCAGACCCCAGCTGCGATACAGAGCCCGCCGACGAAGCCGGTCAGGACTAGTATCGGGTCCACGACAGCGACGGCAAGGGCGAGCGAGACGAGCACCGCGACTGTTCCGGCCAGCGCCGCGCTCGATGCCGCCGGCCGACTGTCGAGTTCCGTCATGCCCACCGCTCCGTTGCGCGAATGAGGGCTTTGGCGAGCGGTTCCGCGGGCGTCCAGTCGACGACCCGAACCCTCCCTCGAAGGTCGTCGAGGCGGGCCGTTCGGTCGATTCGTTCGACGGTACTGCCCGGACTGTCCCCGGTCGTCATGTCCGGGCTGACGACCGTGACCGCGTGCCCGTACGCGGCGAGCCGTTTCGCCGCATCGGCCGCCCGGTCGTCGAGCAGGGGCGTACAGAACACGACCTGTGACTCGCTCGGTATCGAGCGGTCGAGCGTCGCCACCGCGTCGCCGCCGTCGGCGATGCCGTACCGGTCTGTCATCCCGGTCGCGACTGCATCCGCCGGGTTCGGGTGCCGGTGTCGAGCAGCGATGAACCGCGGGCCCCCGACGACCCGGTGGCCGCCCCGTTCACAGTCCCCTCTAGAAACGCCTCCAATCGCTGTTCCTGTGCCCGATTGGCCGACGGCTGGAGCGTCTCACAACTGTCGTAGACGGCGGCGCCCACGCGGTTGTCCATGTCCAGTAACGCCGAGCCGACCTGCTGGGCCGCGTAGGCACAGAACTGGACAGCCGTGGGTGCGCCCGCTTCGCCCGCAACGGGATGTCGGGAATCCACGAGCGTGATGACGGTGGCCGCCCGCGTCTCCTTGAACTCGACTGTCGCCAGCTCGTTGGTCTTCGCGAGGCGGTTCCAGTCGACGCGGCTCATCGGGTCCGAGGACTGGTGCTCGCGGATGGCGTAGAAGGCGAGGCCGTTCCCGCCTGCGTCCGTCGGCACGCGCCCGGACTGGGAGAGCGTCTGGCCCGAGAGCGGGACAGTGTCCACACTGGCACTGCACGAGACCGTCGTCTCGACGGTGACCTGCTCGGCGAACTCGACGGTCCCGGTCAGGTTCCGGCAGACGACTGCTACGTCGGTGAACGCGTGGTCCCCGCGCCGGGCTTCGACGGTGTAGGTGACCGAAGCCGACGCTCCGGCTTCGAGGTGAGTGCCAAAGCGCGGGGAGCCGTCCACGACTTCGAGCCGCTCGGGGACGCCGTCGAGGACGCGAACGTCGGGCAGGGTCGCGTCCCCGTCGTTCGTGAGCGTCAGCGTCACTGTCACCTCCGACCCGGGGACCGGGTCGGCCGGTTCGACGTGACGCTCGACCGTGAGCGTCGGTTCAGGGTCGCCGATGGCCGCCTGATAGGCCGCGTACACCAGCGCCACTGCCGCGACCATGAAAACCGCCGGGTTCCCGGTGACGATTCCGGCCCCGCCGGCCACCAGCGCGGCCGAGACGCCCACGTTTCGCTGTGTCGTCTCTCGGGTGCTCATGCACCCTCACCTCGCTGGAGCCGTCGTATCTCGGTCGCCGCCGCTTCGACTTTCCGGTCGAACCCCTCGCCGCTGGCCCAGTCACGTAGTTGCATCTCGATTGGCGGGTCGGGTGCGTCCGGGCCGCCGAGGAAGGCGGCCGCCCGGCGGTCGTCCGTCCACGAGCCAGTACGGACGTCCCGGGCCG
>NZ_WPCB01000065.1:0-14914 GCF_009741785.1 Haloarcula sp. CBA1122 | reverse complement strand
CTGGATGGCGACGGCGTTCGTCGAGGGCGGCAGCGTCGGGCCGATGCCGGCCGCCCGTGAGCCAACGGCGAGGTAGTCGACGTTGCCGTCGTCGGCCAGTTCGACGTCTACGTGGCCGACGCCGTAATCGGTCTTGAGGCGGACGACCAGGCGGTCCCGGAGTTCGTCTTTCGTCAGCCGCCGCGGGAAGAGAAAGCGCCGGTTCGCGAGCGTCTCTTTGGTCTCGTCTGGCATCGGGTCGTAACCGATGATGTCGTCGATATCCTCGGGCAGGCGAACGGACGTGACGCGGCCGACGGTCTGGACGATTTCGCTCACGTCAGCGTCGATGTTCCGGCCGCCGGTCGCGGCGAAGAGGTCGACGCCCAGTCGGTCCCCGATACGCATCCCGCCGTAGGCCCCGACGCCGCCGGCGAGGAACGCAGCGAGGTTCAACAGGACTGCACCGGCCGCCAGCACGTCCTCGCGCTGGGCGATGACCTCGCTGAGCGCCGTCGTCGCGCCGATAACGAGGACGACCGCGGTCAGGCCGAACAGGACCGCCAGCCCGGTCTGAATGCGTTCGCGGACGTACCAGCGATAGAAGACGGCGATAGCGCCCGCCGGCGTCGCGGCGAGCAGCGTGATGACGAGGAGCCAGACAACGCCCTCGACCAGCGCCCGCGACACCGTCCCCAGTTGCAGGTTCGCACCGACCTGTGCGAGCAGTGTCAGGCCGAGCGGCGTCATGCGACCGCCTCCGCGAAGGCGTCGAGGTCGGCGCGGCGGCCAATCGCGTACAGTTCGTCGCCGGCCTCGACAGCCGCGTCGCCGCGTGGCGCGACCTGCCAACCGTCCGCCGTCCGGATAGCGACGATGGCAACGTCGTAGACCTCCCGAACTTTGGCGTCCCGGAGCGTCGTCCTATCCAGCGGGCCGTCGGCGCGAACTGTGAGACGGCGAAACCGGCTTCCGGCCCGACGGAGCAGGGAGACAAGTTCGTACTCCCGATGGGTTCCGCGGGGTTCGACCACGACCTTTGGCTGAGCCGACCGCAGGAGTGGTTGCACGTCCGTCCGGGTCACGGCGACCGTGAGCCGGCCCTCGCCGCCGTCAGTCGTCGGTGCCTGTACCGGCGTTGGGGGCGTCTCGGAGTCAGCGATTTCCGGTTCCGTCGGGGTCTCGGCTGGTGTCTCGTCGGCCGACGGCGTCGACCGGGCACTGACGACGGTTCCCCGAACTTGTGCGTCCTCAGTCAGCACTGTCACCTCATCGTTTCGGGCCAGCCCGGTCGGCAACAGCGCGTCCACCGAAACGGCGTGACGGTTGTCGCCCACACGCTTCGACAGGCCCGAAAACGGCGGCGCGGCGACAACCGTCGCTCGCCCCTGCTCGTCGATGGAGACGGCGGCGTCGCCGAGGTCGAACTCCGATTTCAGCCGCTCCTCCATCCGGCGTTCGAGTTCGCCGATGCGGAGGTCGGCCGGGAACCGCCACTCCTCGCTGCGGATTTCGGCCCGGAGCGGCTCCGCAAGCGCAGGATACCCTTCCATGTCGGCCACGTCGCCGACGATGCGAATACGGACTTCGTCGCGGCCGCCGACAAATTCGACCACATCGGCGGAGAGTTTCTTCTCGCGGAGCCCCTGGAAAGAGAGCCGCTTCGGGAACTCCGCCCCGAGCTGGTCGCCCTTGCTGTGAGCGTACAGCGACACCATCCCGACGAGAACGATTGCAGTAATGATTCGCTCGGCGTTGGGGGCCTGCGTAATCGACTTGTCTGCCAGTGCCATGAGGCCCCCGCTGACGCCGGCAAGTGCGATTGCCAGCACGACAACACCGAACCCCGGCACGGTAATGCCGGTAAAGTACTTGAAACTGAACCCCAGCGCCCACGACACGAGCGCCGGTATCACTCCCACCAACAACCCCAGATAGATCCCCATCAACACCTCGACCGGGAGCGAAGCCATGTCCACATCCTGCGTGGCCGGTAGTAAATCGCTTCCGGCCCGCGGACAGTACATTTACACCCACCGCTGTAATCTGGATGGGTATGGACAGGCCGCGGAACTGGTTGGGAGCGCGCGCAACGATACTCTTGCCGGTCCTGGTGGCAGTGCTGTCGTTCGTCACTGGTGTGGTCAACATCAGTGCCGTGTCGATCAGCGGGCCGCTCGGAGACCTCATTCCGCGAAGCATCCAGCGCACCGCCGGGTTCACCGGTGCGCTCACGGGATTCACGCTACTCGTTAGCGTCGTCGGACTCCGTCGCCGCCTGCGGGTCGCGTGGTACGCGACCGTCGTCTTACTTCCCGTCGCGGCGGTTCAAGGGCTGGTGCAGAACTCGGAGGTGCCGCTCCCGTTTATCGGCCCAGTGCCGAGTTCGGCGGTGTCGATACCGCTCGTCGCGCTCTCGCTGCTCTCGCTCCCAGTAATATTGCTGAACCGGCGGCGGTTCGACCGGTCGGTCGACCTCTCGACAGCGCAACTGGCCGCGGGCGCGGCACTCCTCGGTTCGCTCATGTACGGGACGGCGGGATCGTACGCGCTCCGGGACGAGTTCACCAATCTTTCGACGGCGACCGACGCGTTCTACTACACGCTGGTCACGGCCAGTACCGTCGGGTACGGCGACATGACCCCACAGAGCCAGCAGGCGATACTGTTCGGTATGTCGGTGGTCGTCCTCGGGACGGCCAGTTTCGCCATCGCGCTGGGGTCGCTGCTGGGCCCGGCAATCGAGAAGCGGCTTTCGGAGGCACTCGGAAACATGACTGACGCACAACTGGACTTGCTCGAGAACCACGTACTGGTGCTCGGCCACGGCGACCTGACGGAACCGATCATCGAGGAACTGACCGGCGCAATCGATTTCGTGGTCATCACGCCGGACACGGAGACGGCCACGCGGCTCCAACAACAGGACATCCCCGTTCTGACCGCGGACCCGAGCGACGAAGAGCCGATGCAACGGGCCGGTATCGAGGAGGCCGCGGCGGTCGTCGCGGCGACGAACGACGACGCACAGGACGCGCTGGCGATACTGACGGCACAGACGCTCAATCCGGAGGTCAACATCGTCGCCGGGGCGACCGACCGCGAAAACATCGAGAAGCTCCGCCGGGCGGGCGCGGACACAGTCATCAGCCCGGCGGTGCTGGGCGGGCACCTCATCGTCCAGTCTGCACTGGGTCGCGAGGGGATGGAGAACATCGCCGACCACCTGCTCGACGTGAACGACGAGGACGACGCAGATATCTAGGCCCGGCCGCGGTCGACGATAGCGACGTCCGTCTCCACGTCCTCCAACCGTTCGAACGTCGGCGGCGAGATGAACCGCGACGCCTTGCTCCGGTCGCGGCTCGCCCCGATCATGACCAGGTCGTATTGTGGGGCGGTATCGGTCAGGAACGTCTGGATGTCCGTCCGCGGGACTCGCGTCTCGAACGCCCCCTCGTACGGTTCGATGAGGTCCGCGAGCATCTCTTCGGCCCGGCGGCGGTCCCCGCGGGAGCCGATACAGGTCGCGACGGCGACCCGCCCGCTCCGGCCGGCTAGTCGCGTGGCGAAGTCGACCATATTGTGGGCCACGTCGCTGACAGACCGCACGGGGACGATGACCTGCTTCCAGCGGGTCCGGTCGCTCCGTGACCGATGGACGACGATGTCGCTCTCACTGCGGAACAGCCGCTGTAAATACGACGTCAGCGCCCCGTGTCGACTCTCGTAGGGCGCGACGATGAGGTCGCAGTTGGTTTCGGCCGCGGTTTGCAGCGTCGTCTGCGCCGGTGACCCGTCGTCGCTCGCGACGACGACTTGACAGGAAACGCCCGTTCGCGTCTCGATGCGGTCGGCGTGGGTCTCTAGCCAGTCGACCTCCGCTTCGAGGTCAGTCTGGTCGGGTGATACCGACGCGTTGGCTGGGTTACCGCCGTCAGCGACGGGACGAGTCCGGGCCGATGGCGAGCCGGACCCGTTCTCCGACCGGATGTCCATCTGTATCGTGTCCCGCATGAGCGACTGCTGGGTTGTGGCGGCGTCGCTGTCCGAAACCATGTCCAGCAAGACGACTTTCCCGGCTTCGTGGGCAGCCGCGAGCCGCGCGCCCAGCATCGCTGTCTGGCCAGCCGAGTCGCCGCGCATCGGGACGAGGACGTGGTCGTCGCCGGACATCGACTCGTACAGGTACGTCGCCCGCTGCTCGTAGAACTCCTCGCGCCAGACGACGAAGAGGGCTGCCACGAGCGAACTCGCGAGGAAGATGCTGACAACGAACGCCGCCCGCTGGCTCGGTTCGACCAGCAGCGCCAGCAGGGCGGTGGAGTACGACGACGGCTCCTCGATGTCGAGCGGCCAGGTGACCACGCCGGTCGCGAAGACGGCGAGACCGGCACCGAGCGCGCTGACGCCGAACTGGCCGCCCGGGGCTGTGAGGTAGCTGTTCGAGACGGCGAGCGCGCCCAGCCCGCAGACCGCACCGATGGTGAGTCCCGCGACGAACCGCTTCGGGTCGGAGTACTTGCTCGTCGGATCGACGAAGAGCGTGTACGACCCCGCTGCAAGCGGCGGGAACAGCAGGAAGCTTAGTTGTGGGACGGCGTTCGCCAGCGTCGTCACCAGCACGATAGCCAGCGGGACGAACACCAGCATGGAGAGGTGGACGAGGTTTTCGGTCACCTCGGCCCACCGTCTGAAGTCCTGTAGTTCGCGGCGCTCGACCCGCCGGAGCCGTCTGACCGCCGCGTTGAGTCGCTTCCGGAACTGGTCGAGCATACAGTTTCCCACGGGAGAACGTCTGTTAAGCCCTCCGCCGGGAAGCGGCGCGACCGACCGATCACACGGGACACCCCCGACGGGCGCTCGCAGAACCCAGCGGTTCCGACGCTTACAGCGACGTGGTCGCCGTCAGACTGATTTCGATGGCGCGTTCGACGTTGTTCTTGGCTTTCTCGGGGAGTTCCTCGTCCTCAGTTTCGCCCTTCTGTGTCCCCTCGACGAGGTTTCCGTCGACGGTACAGATAGCGCCCGAGCGCAGGCCCTTGCGACGACACAGCGAGAACAGCGCGGCGGCCTCCATCTCGACGGCCAGCAGGCCAGCGGCCTCCCAGTCGTTGATGTACTCGTCCGTCTCGGCGTAGAAGGCGTCGTCCGTGGCGATGGGGCCGACGTGGACGTCCTCGTCGTTCGCCTCGGCGGCGTCGACCAGCGACGAGAGCACGTCGTAATCCGGGACGGCCGGGACGGACTTCGATTCGTAGCGCTGGGACGTTCCTTCGTCCTTGGCAGCGCCGTTAGCGACGACCATGTCGCCGATTTCGATGCCTTCCTGAAGCGCGCCGGTCGTGCCGACGCGGATGAGCGTCTCGACGCCGACAGCTTCCAGTTCCTCGACGGCGATGGCCGTCGAGGGCGACCCGATGCCGGTCGAACAGATCGTCAGTTCGCGGCCGTCGTAGGTCGCATTGACGAGTTTGTACTCGCGGTTCTCCGCGACGACCTCGTGGTCGTCACAGAGGCCCGCAATGCGGTCGACACGCCCGGGGTCACCCGGCACGAGCGCGATGTCTGTCAGGTCACCCGGTTCGACGAGTAGATGCGGTTGTTTCGCCATACAGGCCAGTCGCACGGAACTATTTAGTAGTCAGTGGATTCCCGTCGTTCACAACAGTGAGGTAGGACGGCCGCGAGAGCGGACGTATGGCAGACGATCTCTCGCTGTTCGACAGGCGGATGCGAGGACCGGCGGGTATCGCTCTCGCCGCCGGAGTCGTCCTCGGACTGCTGACCGGCTACACCGTCGGCGCGGGAACGCCGGACGGCCCCTCGTGGACCCTCGTCGTCCCGTTCGCGCTCCTTGCCAGCGTATTCCTGTATCTCGGAGCCTACAGAAACCTCTCGAAGCGGGTCGAGGATACGTAGCTTACAGCCAGGTGACGAGCACCGGGACGAACAGCGCGAGCGCCGTCCCGAAGATGAACGCCGTGAGCGCCCACTGTCGAATGATCTCGTCGGCATCGTCCCGGACGCTGCCGCCGAAGCGAGGCATGGCGATGCGGGCGAAAAAGTAGTAGATGAACGCGGTGACGCCCGCAACGCCGATAATGTGCGGTAGCAGCGGGACGCCGTTGAGCGAGACTGCGTCGGAAGCACGGACGAGAGGCCTGCAACGACCGCGCCGTAGAGCAGTGCCGCAACGAGGGCGGTGCCGTGATGCACGACGGCGGCGAGCGGACGGCCCACTGCGGCCGGGTCAGCACGAGTGAGGCCGGCCGCGGCGACGTGCGCCGGCAGGTACCCCTGGTCCTGTGTCATCATCGGGATGTTCAACAACAGACCGACGACCGCACCGGCGACGACACAGACGAACGCCCACTGCGTGAGGGGGTAGTCAAGCACGTATCGTCCCTTGTTCGCAGTGCCAATGAGCATTGTGTCATGCGGCTGGGGAGAGCAGAAACGACAGGTCTGGTGGCGGGATAGTCCGTTGCGAGGATACCCTCCCGAGATATCACCGACGGCTCTGGCACTGTCGAGTGTAGTACCGCAGAGTCAGACAGGATACATAGGGTGATGAGATAGTGCGGTATGCGGACCCAGGTGTTATCACACCCGTTTCAGTACCCTCAACTGTGTCGTTTCGGGTCAATCGGGGACAGCTGTCCTCGCCGTTCAATTCACTCAATATATTACACCACGGTGATATATATGTCGCCGGCCGGTTATATGTGGTAAGTTATACTATGACACAGCAACGCTACCAGAACGGGAAGCAGGTGATTAGACGCTGGGACGAGGTTTTCAAGGCCGTTACGGCCGAGCCGCGGCGGCAGCTCGTCATCTCGTTGTCAGACGCCCACCCCGACGAGACCGTCCCACTCCCCGAAAGTGCCGTAAACCCCAACGTCCCGCGCGACCCGGCGGTCCTTCGACAGGAACTGTACCATTGTCACCTGCCGATGCTGTCCGACCACGAGTTCATTACGTGGGATGCAGAGCCACTGGTCGCCGGTCGCGGACCACGGTTCGAGGAGGTGGCCGTCGTGCTCGAATCGCTGCAGTCGAACGCGACGGACATGCCGGAGCCGCTCGTGTTCGGGTGTCAGCGGCTCGAACAGGAACGGCAGGAGCGACGCAGCGATTCGGTCACAGAGTAGCCGCCCTCAGACCGGACTGAACAGGAACAGGACGATGTTGTTCGTGGCCGGGCCGATACCGACGGCGGTCACGAGCGCGAGCAGGAGGCTCGCTTCGACCGGGTCCTCTTCGAGGTAGTCATCCAGCAGGAAGACGACCCCAATCGCCACAAGCAGCTTGACGAACACGAACAGCCAGCCTTTGCCGAGATACGGGGCCGTCGGGAGCGTGCCGGCGAACTCCATGATTCGGGCCGGGATCGGTGTTCGTTCCGTGATCCCAATAACGTCAGCGCCAACCGCCGTCGAGACGCCGTCAAGCATGTGCGCGAACACGACCGTCGGGGCCGCATAGCGCATCCGAACCACGACCGGCGTCCGCCACAGCGCGACCGCAAGCACCGTTACAGCGGTGACAACAGTCGCGACGACGACGGCGACAGTCGGCCAGATGAGCCCCAGCAGGCCGGACTCCAGTGCCATCACGACGGCGATGACGAGCAACACAGTCAGGAGTCCGATACCGATGTACCCCAGATTGCGCGATATCGTCTCGCTGTGGCCGCGCCGGACGCTGAACAGCGTCAGCGTGATCCAGACGACACCCAGTGTGACGAACGTCGTGAGGTACACCGCCGGTGCGCCGAACAGCGGTGCGACCACGGGCCTGTACGCTTCAATCGGTGGCTGGTGGAACGCGTGGAGCGCGCCGCCGAGTGCCATCCACGGCGTCAGGGCGACCACGGTCCGCTGGTCGATCGGTGGTTCGAGGGCGTACAACAGCGCTGTCACCACGAGTGTGCCCGCAAGCAGCGCCACGGTGTACTCAAGCGGCGGGAGCGCTAACCCCGAAGGCAGTACCATGTCCCTCACGCCGACGCCGACGAGGGAAAACCTTCCGAACGAGACCGACGGAGGGCACACCGGTACGAGCGGCTATCGCGGACAGCCACTACAGCGGGACACCCGGCCCGCACCGTCCGCCGCCCGCCGTCTTTACGTAGACACCGCGTGTCACCCCGCGGTATGGACGACATTCCAGACCGCATCGAGCATACAGTCCTCGGCCCGACGACGACACCGGACGACGTACGAACCTGCCTCGACGAGGCGCTGCAGTACGGGATGCGGGCGTGTATTCCGCCGTGTTACCTCCCGCTGGCGACGGAGTACGCGAACGTCCCACTCACGGCCGTTATCGACTTCCCTCACGGCCAGGGCCAGACCGACAGCGTCTGTCAGGCGGCCAAACTGGCCTGGGACGCCGGGGCCGACGAACTGGATATGGTGTGTAACATCGGCCTACTCAAGGCCGGCGAGGACGACGCCGTCCGGGACCACATCACCGAGGTCGTCGCCAGCGTCCCGGTTCCCGTGAAGGTCATCGTCGAAGCGCCGCTGCTCTCTGACGACGAACTCGAACGGGTCGGCCAACTGGTCGCAGACGCTGACGCCGCGTATCTCAAGACCGCGACGGGGTTCAGCGAGGGCGGCGCGACAGTCCACGACGTGGAGATCCTCAGCAAGTACCTCCCGGTGAAAGCCAGCGGCGGCGTCGGGTCGTGGGCCGACGCCGAGGCGATGTTCGAGGCCGGGGCCGAGCGTATCGGGGCCTCTAGCGGCGATACTATCGTCCGAGAGTGGCAGGCCGAAACGCAGGGCGAAACTCCAACCAAACCGGAGACAGACCGAGACGACGCGGACACAACCGACGGCTACTGACCGGTCTAATCCGTCGCCCTTTTGCCGTCCTGGCGATAGTGTCTGGATGAATGGCCCGGTATCATATCGAGACGTACGGGTGCACCTCGAACAGAGGTGAGACCCAGCAGATCGAGCAGGCGCTCCGGGAGGGCGGGCACCATCCCGCCGACGGGCCGGAGTCGGCTGACGTAGCGATTCTCAACACCTGTACGGTGCTTGAGAAAACCGAGCGGAACATGCTCGCACGGGCCAAAGAACTCGACAAAGAAACGCCGGCCGACCTCGTCATCACGGGCTGTATGGCGCTCGCACAGGGCGAGGAGTTCCAGAGCGCCGACGTCGACGCGGAGGTACTCCACTGGGACGACGTGCCCCAGTACGTCCTCAACGGCGAGTGCCCGACAATCACGCCGGACACCGAAACGGTGCTCAACGGCGTCGTTGGTATCCTTCCCGTCGCACGGGGGTGTATGTCGGACTGCTCCTACTGCATCACCAAGCAGGCGACCGGGCGAATCGAGTCGCCGTCGGTCGAGGAGAACGTCGAGAAGGCCCGTGCGCTCGTTCACGCCGGCGCGAAGGAAATCCGCATCACGGGCCAGGACACCGGCGTCTACGGCTGGGACACGAACAAGGGGACGAGCCTGCTGCCGGAGCTACTCGACCGCATCTGCTCCGACATCGACGGTGACTTCCGGGTACGCGTCGGCATGGCGAACCCGAAGGGCCTCCACGGCGTCCGCGAGGAACTCGCGGCGGTGTTCGCCGAGCACGACGAACTGTACAACTTCATCCACGCGCCGGTCCAGTCCGGCAGTGACGACGTGCTGGCCGATATGCGCCGCCAGCACGCCGTCTCGGAGTATCTGGAGGTCGTCGAGACGCTGGACGACCACCTGGACTACTGGACGCTGTCGACGGACTTCATCGTCGGCTTCCCGACCGAGGAGCCGGCCGACCACGAGGAGTCGATGGCGCTGCTGCGCGAGACCCGGCCCGAGAAGATCAACGTCACGCGCTTCTCCAAGCGGCCCGGCACCGACGCCGCCGACATGAAAGGCCTGGGCGGCCAGACGAAGAAGGACCGCTCGAAGGAGATGAGCGAGGCGAAGATGGAGCTGATGGCCGAGGCCTACGAGGAGATGGTCGGCCACACGTCCTCGGTGTTGCTCGTCGAGGACGGTACCGACGAGTCGCTGGTGGGCTACGACGAGGCCTACCGACAGGTCGTCATCGCCGACGCACAGGAGCGCGGCCTCGAAATCGGCGACACGGTCGACGTGGAGATCACGAGCCACAACACCGTCTACGCCTTCGGCGAGCCGATCGAGCGGGCGCAGGTCGCGGACTGAGCGGGTCGGCAGCCCGAATTTTCAGTCGGAATCGACCGAGCCGTCAGTCACCGCTGTAGGCTTCACGAAGGTACGCTATCGCTCCGCCGAACATCGCGAGGTTGCCGAAGAAAGCCAGGCGCTCACCACTCTTGTCGTCCGGGTCGGCGTTCCAGAAGTCGTGCATCGTCGGGGTAACGACGGCGAGGAACGTGGCGACGGCACCGGTCGAAACGCGCGGGAGCCGCCAGAATGCCGTCCCCAGCCCGCCGACCAGCATCATCCCCGAGGCCAGCGGGGCCAGCAGGTCCGGCGCGGTGACACCCGCAGACTCAGCGTACTCGATTGCGTCCTCCATATCGCGGAAGTCCTCAGCGGCCTGGAGGGCCACACCGAGGCCGAACAACAGTCGTCCAAGCGCGAGCCAGCTACGTGATGAGTCGTCACTCATATGCTACGGCATGGCACGGAAGCTACTAAAACGTCACTCCAGGTCAGCGAGTCGTTCCACTTCCTCGTCGTCTTTCCACTCGCCGAGTTCCTTCGGGTCGACGTGGATGAACGCGTCGTCGACCTCCGGGAGTTCCTCGATGGACTTGATGACCGCCGTCTCGATGTCGTGGGCCTCGAACAGCGTCAGGTCGCCTTCCACCTCGATGTGGAGGCTCACGTCGATTTCGGGGCCGACGTAGTGGGCGATAACGTCGTGTGCGCCTCGGACCTGCGGGTGGTCCAGCGCGCGGCGAAGAATTTCGCGCCGGAGGTCCTCCGGTGGTGCGCCGCCAACGAGATAGGTGACGTTTTCCTGTACGACCTCGATGCCGGTGTAGATGATGCCGATGGCGACGACGAGCGCAGCCAGCGGGTCGGCAATGGGGTAACCGGCCATCGCACCACCGACGCCGACCAGCGCCGCTCCCGCGGTGAGGATGTCGTTGCGGTTGTCCTTCGCCGTCGCAATGAGCGCCGGGGAGTTACGGTCCGTGCCCGCGCGGAGACAGTAGCGGTAGAGGGCGTACTTCGCGACGGCCGAGAAGGCGAGCACGAGCACGGCGGCTGGCCCCTGTGTTACCGAGATGTTCCCGGTCAGCAGGGCAGTACCGGCGTTCCAGAGGACGAACCCGCCAGCGGAAAAGATACCCGCGGCGACGAACAGCGAGACGAACGGCTCGATACGTTCGTGGCCGTGGGGATGCTCGAAGTCCGGCGGGCGCGTCGTCAGGTACAGCCCAGCGACGATGACCAGCGAGTAGGCGGTGTCGGCGGCGCTGTTGACCGCCTCGGACTGGACAGCGAAGCTCCCGGTGGTGAGCCAGACGCTGGCTTTCAGCAGCACGAGGAGGAGATTGACGCCGAGAACGAGCAGGCCGACCCGCCTGAGCGTCGCGCGGCGTGACATTGCTCCCCCGTTGTCGGGCCGCCGTCAAAGCCGCTTCGACACTGAGCTATCCCTGTGGCCGAGGCCGCGACGCAAAAGTTGCCGTCGTCGGCGAGAACGGATCGTATACCGACTGGTGGCAGTTACAGTACACCTTGTCGGCAGCCTCGAACTTCGCGCTTCCGGGCATCGTCTTATACCCGGGATTACAGCAGAGGTGCGTACAGCGGTTCACCCATGCGATGAAATCCTTAGCAGTGGCCGCGTCCAGGAACTCGCGTATCTCACCGGCGAGGTCGGCATACTCGTCGTCACCGGCGACCATCTTCGAGACAGCAGGTGTCCGGAACACTTGCACCTGTATCTCTTTGACGTCCTCGCCCTGTGAACGCCAGGTCGCGACCGCTGGCTTGCCGAGACCGTCGCTACCGATATCGTTTCCCCAAGACTCGTAGTCCTCGAAGTGCTCGACACGGAGTTTATCTCCGTCATTCAGCTGTGATTGCCAGTCATATGCCGCCTTCGACCTGAGGAACCCGTCACGCTCGGGGTCTGGCTCGAGTCCCGCGGCGACTTCGAGCCCGCAGTACTGGAACCACTGCTGGGAATACGTCACGCCGCCCAACTCCGCTTTGGCGATACGGAAGGTATCACCGCCCGTGGTCACTTCCGAGACGGACGGCCACTTTCCGCGGAGTGCGCCATCGGATATCTCCAGCGGAACGAGCGGCATCGGTCGGTTCGCCGGGCCAGCGATGTTCTGGATGCCGATATAGGACACGGTACCACCACCGACACCGCCTTGGTCAGTCGCTGCGTCGACTGCGAAGCCGCCGACAGTCGTCACTCCCGACAATGCACTGGCACCGACCAGTCCTTTGACGAAGCGGCGGCGACCGGACGGGGCTGGGTACTTATCACGCTGGCCGTGATTTGGAGGGGCTTCTTGCGTCATGGGACCATACGACAGTTTGGCGTCTACTGAAAAAGGCCCACCCGATGCTTTTCAGCTACCGGAAATCGGCCGTTTCACCACAGTCCCACGGACGAAGACCGCGTCTCTGTCGGTACGGCCGGCCGGCCGAACTACTCGATTCGGACAGCCCCGTCGTCAGGAGCGGTTGTCCCGTCCTGTGATGCGAACGCAGCGTAGAGCCGGTCGTACGTCTCTTCGACGGCCTCGACGATGACTTTCGTGTCACTGATGACCGGCATGAAATTGGTGTCGCCGTTCCACCGCGGGACGACGTGAGTATGGAGGTGGTCGTCAATCGACCCGCCGGCCGCGGAGCCACCGAGGTTCAGCCCCGCGTTGAACGCGTCCGGGGACAGCGCCGTTTCGAGAGCATCGAAGGTCCGCTGTTTCAGTCGGGCGTGATCGAGCAGGGTTTCGTCGTCGAGGTCGCCGTACTCGCCGGTGTGGGTGTGGGGAATGACCATCACATGCCCGGGGTTGTAGGGGTAGTTGTTCAGGAGGACGAAGGCGTGGTCGCTTCGTGCCACGAGGTTGTTCGCCCGGTCGTCGTCCCCCGCTTGAAACGCACAGAACACGCAGTCGACATCGGGGTTCGTCTCCTCGCGTTCGACCCACTCGATGCGCCACGGCGCGAACACCTTGTCCATACCGCCAGTTGTCGACCCACCAGCAAAAACAACGTGACTGTTGCCGCAGAAGCTCTATATAAAAGTGTTGGCCGTTCACGGTCGTAGACCGGATTCTATAGCCTTAGATGGGCTTTTAAACATTCTTGTCCTCTCTAAGGCAGCAATCCGAAAAAATCGGCCGCTATCTGGCGATAAACAGTGCTGAACGGACCAGAACTGAAGGTGGTTTTTATACTCCGTACCCGGCTTGTATCAGGCGGGATGGCAGCGATAAACGACGGCGTTGACATGGCTGAACACTGTTCGACGTGTGACCGCGAGACACCGCACGCCGTGCGTGTCCAGATACAGACAGAGTCCGATAAACGCGAGAACGCGGCGTTCTCCCGAGAGCCGTATCGGGTCAGCGAGTGTCAGATCTGTGGTACAACCACGTCAACGCGGATGAACAACGCCTGACCATCCCACACACCCCACCCCCACCCCACCGTTTCCATACGCCGCGCGGTCTCTGACTCGCGTGGCCACACCCCCCACCCATCACACCCTTTCACACCGGCCACAGAGAGATGTCGCTGTGGATGCTCAAGAAGCGGAGTCCGGTGTCAGTCCAGCGGGTTCGAAGCCGGTGTTCACGCTACCGCGAACGGGTCGTCACTTCACAGCCGTCCTCGGTGATGATAACGGTGTGTTCCTTCTGACTGACGTAGGCCCCGTCCTGCTCCTTAAGAACTGGATAACCGTGGACGATATCCTGCTGTTTCAGGCGGCGAAGCGCCATCTCCGCTCGCGGCGAATCGAGCCAGCGGGCCGCGAAGGGGAGGGTCCGATACTCCTCGGTAATCTGTTCGAGGACCTGTCGAGCCTGCCGGTTCCGAACTGACCCTTCCCGTTCGAGGGCGAAAATCTCCTCGTCGGCCCCTTCCTGCACCTTACCGCGGCCATCGGTGGCGAACGGCTCGATGGCGACCACGTCGCCCACGTCGAGCGTTGCACCCTGTGCCACCTCGCGGTTCGGGATGTTCGGCGACGTGTGCTGCTCCCAGTGGCCCAGTCCGTGGCCGGTGAGGTTCACGACGGGGTTGTAGCCGTACCCCTCGATGACCTCCTCGACGGCCGCGCCGATCTGGCCTACATCGACACCGGGGCCGGCAACGTCCAGCGCGGCGTCCAGGGCCTCGGCGGGCGCTTCGGCGAGTTCGTCCTGCCCGGAGAGGTCGACCGTCACGGCGGTGTCGGCGAGCCACCCGTCGACGTGGACGCCGATGTCGAGGTTGACCATCTCCTCGCCGAATGTTGCGTCGTCGTCGCGCTCGGGCGTGGCGTGGGCCGCCTCCTCGTCGATGGAGATGTTCACCGGAAACGCCGGCTTGCCGCCCAACTCCTTGATTTTGTCCTCGGCCCACTGGGCGACTTCGAGATGGGAGACGCCCACCTCGACGCGTTCGGCTGCCTCGTCACGTACCTGTGCTAGAATCTCGCCTGCTTCACGGCATTTCTCGTACTGCTCGGAATCGAAGTCCACGTCAGTCATGCACGCCGGTTAGTCGGTGGCGGCCAAAGGGGTTTCCCTCTGGCTATCTCGTCGCGGTCTGCATCGCGGCGGTGTTGCGTTCGGCTCCGGTGTGGCCGGCGTGGTCGAGGACGATTACGCCGGCGCGCCTGCCAGTAGCGTCCTCGAACGCCGCAATCGCCTCCTCGGCGGCCTGTCGCGGGCCGTACGTGTCGAGCAGTTCGACGGCGCGGCGGGCTAGGCCGAACCGGGCAATAGCCTCCCCTTC
>NZ_WPCB01000049.1:0-25623 GCF_009741785.1 Haloarcula sp. CBA1122 | reverse complement strand
ATGTCGGGGAGACAGGCGACGAGGGGGATGTCGGCATCGACCTGCGTGACGCCCTTCTCGGTCGCGATGGTGAACCCGCCCATGATGGAGGGGGCCACGTTGTCGTCGTGGGCGTCCCCGGAGACGACGGCCTCGCCCTTGGCGGCGATTGGGACCAGTTCCTCGCGGGAGTAGCCGCGGTCGTACAGTTCGTTCAGCCCGACGGCCGCCGCGGCGGCGCTGGCCGCGGAGGAGCCCAGCCCCGATGCGGGACGGACCCCCTTGTCTATCTGAATGCGTGCCGGCGCATCGAGCGCCTCGGCGACCGCGCCGACGGTGTTTTTGTCGGGGTCCTCCGGGATATACTGGCTGCCAGCGCCAGTCATTTCGATGGTGACCCGGTCGGCCTTCTCCAGACGGACGACGTCGGCCGGACGCTCCAGTGCGACGCCGAACACGTCGAAGCCGCTCCCGAGGTTCGCACTGGTAGCCGGCGCCCGGACTGTCAGCATGCCTGCGAATTTCAGCAGTGTAGGCAAAAAGGTAGCGAACCGACACTGTGGCCGTTTCGCAGTACTGAGAACGCGGCCCAAAGGCATAATACAGGGAAACCTGACGTTGGAATAGGTATCGATATGGATGTCGACATCGCCACGGTCGCCATCCTCGGGAACGCGGGTGGGGCGCTCATCGGTTTCGCAATCGCTGTCGTCGCCGCCCGAAACCAGGATGTCCCCGGCGCTCGCCAGTACGGCTGGCTCGCGGTCGCTGGGGGCTGCTGGTGTGCTATCTCGATATGGCAGATACTAGTTTCGGACCCCGCCGCTGTCAGGACAGTGTACCTGCTGTCGCGAACCGCCGCTATGCAGGTCATCGGGCTCTGGGTCGTCTTCGCGCTCGTCTACACCGGCCGACAGTCGTGGCTTCGGCCATCGTCTCTCGTCCCGCTGTTTCTCGTGGTGAACGCGGACGTGCTATTACTGCTGACGGACCCGGCACACGACCTCGTCGAAGTGGCGGCCGTGCCTGTCACCCAGCTCGGTACGACGCTGGTCGCCATCCAGCGTGGTCCCACGTTCGCGGTACTTCTCGCCGTCAGTTACGGGCTGTTACTGCTCGGATACGCACTCCTGATTGAGTTCTTGTTCCGGTCGCAGAACGTCTATCGGCGACAGACAGCGGCGATCATTATCGGAACCGGCCTTCCGATATTCGTCGCTGTGCTGTATGATTTCGGCTACACGCCGCACCCGGCCATCGACTTCACGCCGGTAGCGTTCTCGCTCAACGCGGTGCTCGTCGGCTGGGTACTGTTCAAGGACGAGTCGCTGTCTGTGACGACGCTGTCGGGTGACACCCTCGTCGACAACCTCCCCGACCCGGTCATCGCTCTCAACGACGACTGTGTCATCATTGATTACAACGCCGCGGCGGCCAGCGCACTGGATCAGCCGGACCCCGACGGAGAGTTGCTTGACGACCTCGTCCCGGGGCTCGTTGACCACATCGAGCGTGGCGAGGTGTTCTCGTTCGGAGATTCGTTCACGTACTACAACCCACAGACGACGAGCCTCACCGACCAGTCCGGGACGGAACGCGGTCGGCTCGTCGTTCTCAGGGACGTGACCGGCCAGCAGCGCCGCCAGGACCGACTCGAAGCGTTACAGGCCGCGACCCAGCAGTTTATCGAGGCCGAGACCGCCGAGGCGGTCGCGGAGATGGCTGTCGAGTTCGCGACGGCCGTCCTCGACCAGAACGCGGCGGGCGTGTTCCTCGAAGACGACGGCATCCTCGAACCGGCCGTCATTAGCGAATCGATTGCGGAACACGTCGAGGACGAACTGCTGTACGCCTCGCCGACGGACGAGCCCGAAAGCAAGCTCTGGAAGACATACGAAACCGGTGAGATACAGGCCGTCTCGCTCGATAAGGACGGACTCGACCCACTGGACAACGCGCTGATGCTGCCGCTTGGCTCCCACGGCGTGATGGCGATTACGTCCCACGACAGCACCCTCGCCACGGAGGACAGGCGATACGCCGCGATTCTGGCACAGACGACGCAGGTCGCCCTCGACCAGGTGGAACGCGAGCGCGAACTCCGCCAGAGCCGCAGTTCTGTCCAGCGACGCCGCGAGCAGATCGAGTTCTTCAACGGCGTCCTCAGACACTCGCTGCACAACGCGATGGTCGTCATCCGCGGCCGCGCGGAGCACATCAGAACCGACGTGCCGCGGTCGAAACGACGGCATCTCGACAGCATCAGCAACTGGTGTGGGAAGCTCACGGAGATGAGCGAAACGATCCGGGATATCAACAACACCGTGACGGCGAGCGAAGCTGAGCGGTTGGACGCCGTCGACCTCAACGCCACACTCCGTCGCTCGATTGAGTCGCTCCGGGTCGAGTACGATTCGGTATCGATCTCCTGTGAACTGGACGGAGACTACAGCGTGCAGGCGAACGAACTGCTCGAAGAGGTCCTCCTGAGCATCCTCCGGAACGCGGTCGACCACAACAACGCTGACACCCCGCAAGTGACCGTCTCGGTCCAGCAGGCCAGCGACTGGCTGCAGGTCCGTATCGCCGACGACGGCCCCGGAATGAGCGACGAACTGAAGACGACGGTGTTCGAACGCGGGCTCTCGCCCGACCAGACCGCTGGCGGCTTCGGCCTCTACTTCGTCTCGGTCATGATGGACCTGTACGGCGGGACGCTCTGGTTCGAGGACAACCACCCGACGGGGACCGTCGCGATCCTCGAATTCCAGCAGGCGGTGACGGGTGATGAGGCGGAAGATGACTTCGGACCCGACGACACGGAGACGGCGGCGACCGAAGCGCAAACTAAATCCCACGACCGCTGATAGGTCGGGGTATGATTGGCGTCGTCGGTGGCGGTATCGCCGGCCTCTCGGCAGCGTACCGGCTCCAGCAACGCGGCCACGAGGTCCGTGTGTTCGAAGCGAGCGAGGATCTGGGCGGCCTGGCAGCGACCTACGAGACGGCCGGGGACCCCATCGAGAAGTTCTATCACCACCTCTCGAAATCCGAGGAAACCATCGTCGAACTCGCCGAGGACCTGGGCCTCGGTGACGCGGTCGAGTGGCACATCGGGGAGAACGCCTACTACGTCGACGGCGTCGTCCACCCCATGGACAAGCCCTGGGAGATCCTCTCGTACCCGCATCTCTCGCTGTACGACACGTTCCGGCTGGGGATGCTCGTCCTCGACATCGACGTTCGCGGCGGCATCCCGTCGTTCGACACCTACGAACGCTTAGAGGACTTCGAGGACGTGCCTATCGAGGAGTTCGTGGTCGAACACACGACGCGGGGCGTCTACGAGAACTTCTTCGAGCCGCTGCTCGACGCGAAGTTCGGCGACCGGAAAGGCGACGTGAGCGCCGCGTGGCTGCTCGGGCGGGTCAAGTTCCGCGGCGAGCGGGACATCCTGAACGGCGAAATCCTGGGCTACTTCGACGGCGGGTTCGGCCGACTGCTCGACGCGCTGGTCGACGCCGTCGGCCCCGAGAACATCGAGACGGGCACGCGTGTGACCGACATCGAGACGAGCGGCGGGACCGTCTCGTCGTTGACGGCCACGGACGGAACCGAGACGACGGTTCACGAAGCCGACGACGTCGTCGTCGCGGCGATGCCGAACGTACTGGAGGAGTTGACCGGCTACACCTGCGATATCGATTTCCAGGGGACGGTGTGCTCGGTCATCAGCATGGACGAACCCCTGCTGGATACGTACTGGCTGAACATCGCCGACGACGCCCCCTTCGGCGCGCTCATCGAACATACGAACTTCGTCTCCGCCGAGCGGTATGGCGGTGAACATCTGCTGTACGTCGCGCGCTACATCCAGGACGAATCAGAAGCCATCTGGCAACAGAGCGACGACGAGGTTGCCGAGACGTGGCTGGACGGCATCGAATCGCTGTTCCCCGAGTTCGACCGGGACGCCGTCAACTGGATTCGGACGGGGCGCAATCCCCGGACGGCACCGGTGTACGAGCGTGGCTATCTGGACATGGTCATCCCCTACGACCTCGGCGACGCCGTCGCGGACGGCCTCTACTACGCCGGGATGGCCTCGCGCGCCCAGTACCCGGAGCGCTCGCTCAACGGCGGTATCGTCGCGGGCTTCGAATGCGCCGACCGGATCGCAAGCGGACCGACAGCGGCGACGGACCACGATTCGCCGCTTTCGGAAGCCCAGCGCTGAGAGCGTCCTGCCGAAGAAATCCTGTAATCGCCGCCCGAGTCAGTCGCCAGCCGCGCCTTCCACGTCGTCCTCGTCGATGACCGGCGCGTCGGTCGGGCTCACGTCCTCCGGCTCCTCGCGGCCGCCGCCGACGATCATCTCGCCGTCCTCGGTTTCGACGTACACGTCGTCGGCGAACCCACCGACGGCGTGGGGGTGTTCCGGCTCGTCCAGTCGCTCCGGCGTCGACGGTGCGTCGGCAACGCCACCGGCCGGGCGGAACGTCCCGAGCGGGTCGTCGATGGTGATGTCGTGGGCGTCGAAGAAGTCCGCGTACCGCTCGTAGTGGGCTTCGAGTTCGCCGGCCGGGAACTCCATCATCTCCGTCCAGCCGTGGTTGTAGAAGTCGAAGTTCGCCTGGATGTGGGTTATCTCCCGGGCCTCGGCCTCCGAGTAATCTGCCTGGAGCGTGGCCACGTAGGTGTCCATCGTGGCGTCGAAGAAGTCGTCGAGGTGGTCACGCCGCTCCTCCCGGTGGGCCTCGTCGGCCTTCCCGAGGAAGATTTTGGTGTGGAGTTTCACCAGCCCGTAGTTGGCCACCGACCGGACGCCGGGCGTGGTCAGCGCCTTCTTGCTCGCCCAGTGGCGCGGGTTCTGGTATATTTTCATTTCGATCACCGATACGGGCCCCAGCGCCTTCAAATCCTCGACTATCGGCGTCCTTCGCGGTGTTCCGCGCAATATCGCAAACGATACGCAGATAGCAATCCACATTAAGCCCGATTTCGTATCGGCCGTACATGAGCACGTCGCACGTAATCATCGGTGACGGCATCGCGGGTGCGTCCGCAGCCGAGACAATCCGGGAAGCGGACCCGGACGCGTCGGTCACAGTCCTGACCGACGAGGGGGAGGCACTGTATAACCGGATCCTCATCAAGGAGTTCGCCAAGGGGAAGCTGCCGGAAGCGCCGATCTCCATTCACGAGCCGGAGTGGTACGACGAGCGTGACATCGACCTGCAGCTGAACACCCACGTAACGGACATCGATCCCGACGCTCACGAGATCCACACCCACAAGGGGGACACCTACGAGTACGACAAGCTGCTGGTGGCCACGGGCGGGACGCCAGCACAGCTACCGGTCGAGAACAGCGACGCCGACGGCATCCACCACTTCTGGACGTTCCAGGACGCGCGTGGCATCCGCGAGCACGCTGATGAGTCCGATCAGGGCATCATCGTCGGGGCGGGCCTGCTCGGCATCGACCTCGCGGCGGTCTGTGCCGCTCAGGAAATCGACGCGAAGTACCTGATGCGTGGCAACCGCTGGTGGCGCTACGCGCTCTCGGAGGACGGCGCGGAGATCATCCACGAGGCCCTCGAAGAGAACGGCGTCGAACCCGTCTTCGAGTCCGGCGTCGACCACTTCGAAGTCGACGACGACGGCCACGTCACCGGTGCCGTCGACCCCGACGGCAACCACTACGACGGCGAGTGGGCCGGCGTCGCTATCGGCCTCGATTTCAACACCGAGTTCCTCAACGGAACGGGGCTCGAACTCGACGACGGCGTCGTCGTCGACGAGTACATGCAGACCAACGTCGAGGACATCTACGCCGCGGGCGACCTCACCAAGTTCTACGACACCATCCTCGACTCCCAGGCGCAAAACGGCGCGTGGGGCTCGGCCAAGGAACAGGGGTCGGTCGCCGGGACGAACATGGTCGCAGACGCCGAGGAGAAGGAGTTCCGCTGGGTCTCCTCGTACTCCATCACGCACTTCGACTTCCCGTTCCTCTCCTTCGGGCACCCGACCCGCGGCGACGACGAGGCCGAACGGAAGTACTCCGACAGCGAGTGGCGGCGTCTCGCCTTCGAGGACGGACAGCTCATCGGCGGCGTGCTGATCGGCGACCTCTCACAGCAGTCGGCGTTCAAACAGCTCATCCGCGAAGAGCGGCAGGTCGCCGACAAGAAGGAACTGCTGCTGGAGAAGGAAGTGGACCTCGAAGAAGTCAAGGCACAGACGCCCGCACCGGCCGAATAAGGCTCGCCGACACCGATCTTTTTCAGCGCTGCGGACGTTAGCGATGCGTATGCGTGACGCCCTCTCCAGCATCGTTGTCCGGCTCATTCGTCGTGACGGCCAGTCGGGTGCGGCAGACGCAGCAGCCGATGACAGCGGTAGCTTCGCCGGCTCGCTGCTCGATGCGTCGGTCAATTACAGTCACGGCCAGAGCGACCGTCAGGCCTCCAGCGAGATGGCGGAGCTACAGGAGGAGGCTAACCGGCTCGCCGAGCAGGACCAGCACCGAAAGTAACTGCCCGCGGGAGAACGACGCTCTTTTTTCGGCCTAAAGCGGAGTGTCGCGTATGGATGGCGGCAGCGGCGATATGACACTCGCGTTCGACCTCGACGCCCTCAAGCAACTGGCCTATCCGGACAGCGTGTTCAACGACGCGCGCCAGTGGTCTGAGTACGTCGGCGTCATCTCCGAACAGCCCACTTACGTCGTGACCAACTTCACCCGGAAACACCGGATCAGACAGGACTTCTTCTCAGGGCCGCGCGGCCGCGAGGAGAGCCTCGAAAACGTCAAAGAGCAGTTCGACACTGACCGACACGTCTTCGTCGGCGCTGACGACGAGGACGCCGATCTCGCCGAGACGGCGGGCTGGGAGTACCTCCCCGTCACGCAGGCCGCAGAGGCGGCCGACTGGGACCTTGGCGAACCCGAGACGCCGGACACAGCAACTGACGAGGACGAGCAGCGCGACGACTGGCCGTAAGCGGCACAGTCCCGCCGTCGGCGGGTATCTACGATTCGACTAGTTTTATATTTTCCCGGAGAGCGACTGAAGATATGGCCCTCCAGATCGGCCGTGCCTTCCAGGACGGTATTGACGAACTACTCAGCGAACGTGGGGCGATGTTTGCCGGCGTATTCATCGTCTATGGATTGCTCAGCTCTGTTGTCTGGGCGTCACTTTCGCAGGCGTTCACAGAACTGTTTCTGGGGCGACTGCCGAGCGATGCACAGGTAAATCAGGCAGCAATGGCTGGGGGTACCCCACTGGCACTCGACCTGCCGCTTGCAGTTGCTGGCGTCGGTGCGCTCGTGTTGCTTATCCTCAATGAGGCGCTGAACATCGTCGCAATCCGTGCCTTTGCCAGTGATGACCGCGAACCGATTCCCGACAATGTGGGCCGACGGCTCGGGAGGACCGTTGTGGTCGCGATCGCAGCCGGCATCCTCACCACTATCGCAGTGGGTATCGGCCTCATTCTACTCATCATCCCCGGACTGGTGTTTGGACTCCTGTTCTTCTTTGTCCGACAGGAGATTGCACTGAACGACAGCGGCGTTATCGAATCAATTAGCAACAGTGTCAGCGTCGTCACCGACAACCTCCTCGCCACGTTCGTTCTGGCTATTGTGCTCGTGGTGCTTGGATTCGTTCTCGGAGGTGCCGTCAGCTTCCTCCCGATCTCGTTGCCGCCGATGGTGTTGGCGACAGTCTCTACTGTCTTCTCAAGTGTCGTCAGCGTCTTCTCAATCGCTGTGACGACTGTCGCGTACCTCCAAGCAACGGGGTCCAGCTACACACAGGACACAGAGTCCATCGGCGGGCTCTAACCCGCTGTAGTCCGTATCGCGGCCTTTAACCACGCGAGCGACCAATCACGGGTAATGGCTGAACCGCGCGTGCCCGGTGGGCGCGAGTCCGAACTCGAACTGGCCTGTGGCGAACTTGTCGACACGCATGACCTCCATCTGGGGATGCGGGAGTTCGCGTGTGACTGTGGGCAGACTCACGGCGTCGTGCTTGACCCGCACCCGCTGGCACGGTTCGTGCCGGAGTTTCTCACCGAGGTGCTACACGCGACTATCGAGACCAACGACGACTACGATGAGTTCACCACCGTCCACCTGATGGGCGTCGTCATGGAGGAGTTCCCCGAGAAGGTCGTCGCCGCCGACACCAGCGAGGACGGGTCAGTTGGCTTCTCGCTGGCATGGGTGAGTGACTTCGATTCCCGCCGTCTTCACGAAATCGTCGTCGAACTGCTCGTGGAACTGATGGAACACGCAATCAGCCACGCCGAGGACGACGACGTGATGGCGGAGTTCGAGGAGCAGATGCTCCAGTTCGACGTCGACGCGTTCGTCGAGCAGTACCGCGACGAGCGGAACTTCGACGGCCGGTCGGACACCGCCATCTGAGGCCGACTGCGACCTGAGTACTTAGTGGGTCTGGCTCGCACACCCATGCATGGCGGGTCGTGTGGTAATCCTGCTCGTGCTCTTGCTTCTGGTTTTTGCGGGCTGTGGAGCCTTCGGCGGGGCGGAGCGACAGACGGTGACGCCAGTTCCGGTCCCCGAGCAGTCTCAGGACGACCGGGTCGAACCCGCCCTGACCGAGGACGCCGTCGACGCCAGGCGACTCGCGGCGGCACATCGGCGTGCAACGCGGAACCGCTCGTACGTGCTGGGGATGCGGTTGTCGCTGGAATGGGGAACCCAAATCGTCAATCTCGTCGTCGAAGACAGGTATCACTACCAGTTTCGGACCGAAATTCTCGATCAGAACTACACCAAGCAGGTGTACACCAACGGGAACCGACGCTACGTCTACGACGTGCGAGCACAGGGGGCCTGGACCGCAACGAGGCGGCCAACTCCGGTCAGCGGGGTACTCGACCCCGACCCCGCGCGACTCATCGAAGCCTATCTCGCGACAAACGTCAGCGTTGAGCGACCCAGAGACGACTGCGACACCTGTCGCGTGACGCTGACGGCGACGGACCCACCGGCGGCGTTCGAACCGGCCGACAATTACAGCGCACGGGCGACTGTCCGGCCGGACGGACTCGTCCGGTCGCTCACCGTCTCGTACTGGGACCGCTCCAGAAACTCGCTGGTCAGCTACGAAATCCGGTACTCTGCAGTCGGCGAGACAACCGTTTCCCGACCGACGTGGGTCCGAAAGCGCTGGGGGAACGCGACAGACAGCGACCCCGAACTGTCCGACAGCCAGTGACTCGCCGCTGTCGGTCGATTTCCCGAAATCAGCCGTCTGACTGTTGTCTGACGGTGTTATATGATGGTTGCGGTGTTGTAACTGTGTATGGCTATACGTGAGGGAGAGTTCGAGCGCATCCTGACAGTGCTCGAAGAAGCTGACACCGACGGCACGCTGACGGCCCGCGAGATCTGTGACCTGCTCGAAGAGCACGACGAGGCGTTCGGGAGTGCCCACCGGGTAGCGACTGTCCTCGGTCGCCGTGCGCAGTCCGGCGAGGTCGAGGTCATTCAGGGCCAGCCCTACCGGTATCGCGTTCCCGACCGCGACAACTGACGCCTCTCAGCACCGCTGCCGTCGGAATTCTAACTTGTGGCCCCTCTATGAGACAGCCAATCGTGTGACACGCATACGTTACGATATTCGAAATTAGGCTTCGAGCTTCGCATTGTTTCGCCGGGCTTATTACGATGTATAGACTCCGCTCGTACAATGACAGCGGACGAGGACCGTACAATCCTACTCATCGGCAGTGGCCCGATCAAGATCGGACAGGCGGCCGAGTTCGACTACTCCGGCGCACAGGCGTGTCGTGCCCTTCAGGAAGAGGGTGCCCGCGTCGTGCTCGTGAACTCGAACCCGGCGACGATTATGACCGACCCGGAGATGGCGGACAAGGTGTATCTCGAACCCATCAACACCGAAGCCATCTCTGAGATTATCCGGAAAGAAAACCCCGACGGCGTCATCGCCGGTCTGGGCGGCCAGACCGGCCTGAACGTCACGGCCGAACTCGCCGAGGAGGGCGTCCTCGACGAGTACGACGTGGACGTGATGGGGACGCCACTGGACACCATCTACGCGACGGAGGACCGCGACCTGTTCAAACAGCGGATGGAGGACATCGGCGAGCCGGTGCCGCGCTCGACGACCATCACGCTCGATGAGGGCGAGTCGGTCACCGATCTGGACGAGGAATCGCTCGTGGACCGCGTCGAAGCGGCCGTCGACGAGGTCGGCGGGCTCCCCGTCATCGCACGCACGACGTACACGCTCGGTGGCTCCGGCTCCGGCGTCGTCGACGAGATGGACGAACTCATCGAACGCGTCCGCAAGGGCCTGCGCCTCTCGCGCAACAACGAGGTCCTCATCACCGAATCCATCTCCGGCTGGGTCGAACTCGAATACGAGGTGATGCGCGACGCCGACGACTCCTGTATCATCATCTGCAACATGGAGAACATCGACCCGATGGGTATCCACACCGGAGAGTCGACCGTCGTCACCCCCTCGCAGGTCATCCCCGACGAGGGCCATCAGGAGATGCGCGACTCCGCGCTGAAAGTCATCCGCGACCTCGGCATCCAAGGCGGCTGTAACATCCAGTTCGCCTGGCACGACGACGGCACCCCCGGCGGCGAGTACCGCGTGGTCGAGGTGAACCCGCGTGTCTCCCGCTCCTCTGCGCTGGCCTCGAAGGCAACCGGCTACCCGATTGCCCGTGTCACCGCGAAGGTCGCGCTCGGCAAGCGCCTCCACGAAATCGACAACGAAATTACCGGCGAGACGACCGCCGCTTTCGAGCCGGCTATCGACTACGTCGTGACGAAAGTGCCGCGCTGGCCTATCGACAAGTTCCGCGACACGGAGTTCGAACTGTCGACGGCGATGAAATCCACCGGCGAGGCGATGTCCATCGGTCGGACCTTCCCCGAGAGCCTGCTGAAGGCCCTTCGCTCCTCGGAGTACAACCCGGCTGCCGACTTCAACGAGATCGCCGATGCGGAACTCGAAACGGAGTACCTCGAAAAGCCGACGCCGGACCGACCGTACGCGATGTTCGAGGCGTTCTGCCGCGGCTACACCGTCGAGGAAGTCGTCGATATCACCGACATCAAGGAATGGTACGTCGAGCGGTTCAAAGAGGTCGCCGACGCCGCCGACGCCGCCCGCGAGGGCGACTACGAGACCGCCGCACAGGCCGGCTTTACTGATCAGGAAATAACGGCGCTGGCCGGCGGCGAGTTCAACGACACGCACGTCTCCTGGCTCCCGGCGGACCTCGACGAGGACGGCGGCGACGAGCCGGAAGTCGAAGCGGCGACGGATGGCTCTGGTGTCACAGTTGACGCCGTCGAGACCGAAACGACCGACCGCGACTTCAAACTCGTCGACACCTGCGCCGGCGAGTTCGAGGCGACGACGCCGTACTACTACTCGACCCGGGACCCACTGTCGGGTATCGACCGCGACGAACTCCAGATCGACCCGGACCTCGAAAGTGTCGTGGTCGTCGGTGGCGGCCCCATCCGTATCGGGCAGGGCGTTGAGTTCGACTACTGCTCGGTCCACGCGGTCCGCGCACTGGAGGACCTGGGCATCGACGCCCACGTCGTCAACAACAACCCCGAGACGGTGTCGACGGACTACGACACCTCCGACGGGCTGTTCTTCGAGCCGGTCACCGCCGAGGAAGTCGCCGACGTGATCGAGGCGACCGAAGCCGACGGCGTGATGGTCCAGTTCGGCGGCCAGACCTCCGTCGACATCGGCCACCCGCTCGAACAGGAACTCCAGCGCCGCGACCTCGACTGTGAGATCATGGGGACCTCCGTCGACGCGATGGACCTCGCCGAGGACCGCGACCGATTCAACAAGCTGATGGACGAACTCGGCATCTCACAGGCCGAAGGCGGCTCCGCGACCTCCAAGGAGGAGGCCCTCGACCTGGCCCACGACATCGGCTACCCCGTCCTTGTGCGCCCGAGCTACGTGCTCGGCGGCCGCGCGATGGACGTGGTGTACAACGACGAGGACCTCGAAACGTACATCGAGGAGGCCGTCCGCGTGAGCCCGGACAAGCCGATTCTCGTCGACGAGTTCCTCGCCGACGCCGTCGAACTGGACGTCGACGCCGTGGCCGACGAGGACGACGTCCTCATCGGCGGCGTGATGGAACACGTCGAGACGGCGGGTATCCACTCGGGCGACTCCGCCTGTATGATTCCGCCACGGTCCCAGGAGATCAAAGACGTGATGCCGCGCATCCGCGAGGTCGTCGAGGACATCGCCGACGCGCTCGACACCGTCGGTCTGCTGAACGTCCAGCTCGCCGTCCGTGACGGCGAGGTGTTCGTCCTCGAAGCGAACCCGCGCTCGTCCCGTACCGTCCCGTTCATCTCAAAGACGGCCGGCGTCCCGATCGCCAAGATCGCCGCGAAGGTGATGTCCGGCGCGACGCTATCGGAACTCGACGTGCAGGAGCAGATCCCCGAGCAGGTCTCTGTCAAGGAAGTCGTCCTGCCCTTCGACCGCCTGCCGGGGTCGGACCCGCGTCTCGGCCCGGAGATGAAATCCACCGGCGAGGTCATGGGCACCGCCGGTTCCTTCGGCAAGGCCTACCAGAAGGCCCAGATGGCCGTCGGCAAGGCAATCCCGCTTGAGGGGACGGCCATCGTCGACCTGCCCATCCTCGGCTTCGAGGAGCACTTCGACGTACAGGACTTCGACGACTACGAGGACACCGACGCTATCATCGACGCCATCCAGAGCGGCGAGGTCGACCTCGTCCTCTCCCGCGACCGCGACGTGCTGGAAGCCTGCGTCGAGGAGACCGTGACGTACTTCTCGACCCACGAGAGCGCCGAGGCGGCGCTGGAAGCGATCAACTCCGCCGACCAGCCACTCGCCGTCCAGGCCATCGACGAACGGCCAAAGACCCAGCGCGAGTGGGGCGCTGAGTAACGCCGGCTAGCCGCGGGAGCAAACCGCTCACCGCGGCGGCACTGATTCCTGTCACTCGAACAGATCGGCACAAATACTTATTCGTTGGACACGCTCATATACTCTCCATGGCCGATGCAGTACGTGTCCTACACGTCGAGGACGACCCCGAGTTCGCGTCGATGACGGCGGCGTTTCTCAGCCGTACCGACGACCGCTTCGACGTGATTTCGGCAACATCGGCGAAGGAGGGGCTCACCCGGCTCAGCGAGGAGCCTATCGACTGCGTCGTCTCGGATTTCGATATGCCCGGCCAGGACGGCATCGAGTTTCTGGAATCCGTCCGGGCCGTCGACGAAGACCTCCCGTTCATTCTCTTTACCGGGAAAGGCTCCGAGGAAGTAGCCAGCGAGGCGATTTCGGCCGGTGTGACGGACTACCTCCAGAAGCAGCAAGGCACTGACCAGTACACGATTCTGGCCAACCGAATCGCCAACGCGGTCGAGCAGTACCGGTCACAGCGAGCACTGGATGCGAGCCGGAAGCGGCTCTCGCTGTTTATCGATAAGTCACCGCTCGGCGTCATCGAGTGGGACGAGAGCTTCGAGGTGGTTCAGGTCAACGAGAAAGGCGAGGAGATTCTCCGGCGTGGGGAAGCGGCCCTCGTCGGCAAGGAGTTCGAGACGCTCGTTCCGGACTCGGCGCTGGATGCGGTCGAAGAGACGATCACGGCCCTACAGGAAGCCAGCGGTGGCTACTATACCGTGCTCGATATCGAGACCGGCGACGGCGAGCAGATCGTCTGTGAGTGGCACAACCGCACCATCCGAGAAGACGGGGAGACCGTCGCGATCTTCTCACAGTTTCGGGAGATCACTGAGCGCCGGCAGCGACAGCAGCGTATCGAGGCGCTGCACGACACGACCCGGAAGCTGATGCACGCTGAGTCACGCGAGGCTGTCGCCGAACTGGTCGTCGAAACCGCACGCGACCTGCTCGGGCTGCCGCTCAGCGCCGTTTTTCTCGCCGACGAGTCGGCCGACGCTCTCAGACCGGCTGCGGTGACCGACCAGGCACAGGCGATCATCGACGAGCATCCGACGTTTCGCGAGGGCGACAGCCTCGTCTGGGAGGTGTTCGAATCCGGCGAACAGCGTGTCTTCGACGATGTCTCCACTATCCCCGGCCGCTACAACCCCGACACTGACATCAGCAGCGAGATTCTGATCCCACTGGGCGACCACGGGGTGCTGATCGCCGCATCAACCGATGCCGCAGCGTTCGAGGACGCATCGGTCTCACTGATGCGGACTCTCGCTGCCAACACCGAAGAGGCGCTTTCCAGACTCGACCGGCAGCAAGAGCTCAGAACGCTCACGGAACGCCACGAACTCGCGCTTGAAGGTGCCGAACTCGGCGTCTGGGACTGGAACGTCAAGACGGATGAAGTCACCTTCAACGAGCGCTGGGCCGATATGCTCGGCTACTCGCTCGACGAACTCGAGCCGTCGGCAGACACCTGGGACGAACTGATCCACCCCGAAGACCGCGAGCGGACCTACGAAGCACTGAACGCACACTTCGACGGTGAGACGGAGATCTACGAGTGCGACCACCGACTCAAGACGGCCACCGGTGATTACCGATGGATCCGCGACATCGGTAAGGTGTTCGAACGCGACGAGAACGGCGACCCGGTACGTGCGGTGGGGATCCATCAGGACGTGACCGACCACAAAGAACGGAAACAGGCCCTCGAAGACACGAGCCGCAAACTGCAGGTCATTCTCGATACAGCGCCGACGTACATCCTGATGAAAGACACCGACAGTCGCTTTCTCTTCATCAACAGCGCGGCCCGTGACCTCTACGGGATCGACGCTGACGAGTCCGTCGTCGGGACGAGCGATTACGATATTCTCCCGGACCACATCGCGGAGCAGACCCACGCCGACGATCAGCGGGCCCTCGAACAGAAAGAAACCGTCGAAGTCGAGACGGTGATTCCTGTCGACGGGACGGAGCGGACACATCTGACACGGAAGACGCCGATACTCGACGAGGGCGGCGAGCCGTACGCCCTCTGTGTCGTTGCGACCGACATCACCGAACAGAAACGGCGCGAGCGGGAGTTGGCCCGCCTCACCGACGAGTACGAGGCGGTGTTCGAGAACACGAACGACGCCATCGCGCTCGTCGACATCGAGGACTCGGCGGACGATCCGACGTTCCGCTACGTCCGGACGAACGAGGCCTACGAACGACAGAGCGGATTCGAAACCGAGTCACTGACCGGTCAGACCCCAATCGAGGCTGCCGGCCCGGACACCGGCCGTCGAATCGCCGACCACTACGAGCGGTGTGTCTCGGCCGGCGAAACCATCACGTTCGAGGAGCGGGGCCTCCACCCGACCGGCGTCTGGGAGACGCAGGTGACACCGATCTTCGCTGACGGGGAGATCGACCGACTCGTTGCTATCTCCCGGGATATCTCCGACCGCATCGAGTACCGCGAGCAACTGGAGCGGCAGAACGACCGGCTCGAAGAGTTCGCGAGCATCGTCAGCCACGACCTCCGGAACCCGCTCAGCGTCCTCGAAGGTTCGCTCACCCTCGCCAGAGACACCGGCAACGACGAGCAGTTCGACCGCTGTTACCGTGCCATCGACCGCATGAAGGAACTCATCGAGGACCTGCTGACCCTGGCCCGTGAGGGGGACACGGTCTCGGAAACGGAGCCGCTCGCCCTCGAATCGACTGTCCTGTCCTGCTGGCAGGCCGTCGAGACGTCTGATGCCACCCTCGAAGTCACTGCCGAGAGCACGATCTACGCCGACGAGAGCCGCGTTCGCCAGCTCCTCGAGAACCTCATCAACAACGCCGTGACACACGGCGGCCCGGCTGTCACTGTCGAGGTCGGTGATCTCACCGATTCGGGCTTTTACGTCGCCGATGACGGCGGCGGTATCCCGGCTGAACAACACGAAACGGTGTTTGAGAGCGGCTACACCACCACTGACGGTGGCACCGGGTTCGGCCTCGCTATCGTCAAGGAGATCGCGGCGGCACACGACTGGTCGGTGTCCGTGACTGAGAGCGACGACGGCGGCGCACGGTTCGAGTTCCGGGGCGTCAGACAGGAGTTCTGAGCCTGTGGAGCTGTGATGACTGCTCGCCGTGGATACCTCTCTTCCTGGGCTTACAACTCAGCAGTATTACGCCAATATGGTGGCGATAGATAGTAAGTATTCATATATCGGTTCCTATCTGTCTTGTTCTGGGACAATAATGGCACGTTCGTAACACTCATTCCTGCGGCTGTGGCAGTAGCTGTATGGATCGCGTTGCAATCACCGTCGCCGCTCCGGAAAGCCGATGATAGAAGACGTCACCGAGCGGGCGGAGACAGTTGCGGAGATGGCTCCCGGTAGCTCGGTAACGACGGCAGTCCTCGCCGGACACGAGAGTCGGTTCTCCGGGTCACCACCGCTGAACAACCCACCGCTGACGTACCTCGACGGCGCGGAAGCCCCGGCGTATCTCCTGACCAACGGGAAGCGCGGCATCGGGCGCGGGACGAAACGTAAGACCGACTCACCGGTCGGCGACCGTCGGACGGTCATTCTGATTACCGGCCGCCGGACGCTCTGTCTCATCGGGAAAGACGAGGACGACGAAGTCATCGAGGTCCCACACGAGGCGGTTGCCGACGTTACCACCAAGTCCGGATTCCGTGCGCACCGCCTCGCGCTCCGGACCCCACGGAAAATGTACCACTGCTGGGTACACCGAAAGACCGACAAGACAACCCTGAACGCGGCCGCCGAGTTCATCGAGAACCATCAGCAGGACAGCCCGGACGCAATCGACGGCGACGACACCGCCAACCGGGTCATGTATCGCGGCCGCCCCGTCGCACCACAAGACACCACAAACGAAGACGAAGACAGCGACCAGACCACGTACTACCGCGGACAGCCAATCGACGACGACAGCGACTGAGAGACGTGGCTTATGTGCGTGCGAACCGCGCTGCTCACGGTTCCTGTCGTCATCGTTCGCGTCTCGCGGTTCTCACTCGCTTCGCTCGCTCCGAACCGCGCTACTGCTCGCGGGTCACTCCGTTCCCCGTCGTCGGGCGGCAATGCCGCCCGACTGCCTGCGGGACCAAAGGTCCCGCTCCCCGCTCACAATTCCGAGGGCCACTCCTTTCAGTCGCGCCCCTCGCTACACCTCACGGCTCCTACCGTCGCCGTTCGGGCATTCGGAGACCCCTCGCTACGCTCGGGTTCTCCCTACTCCCCCGCCATCCCTAGCACATCATCAAAGAAGCCGAGCGAGTCGTGCGGGCCGGGGTTGGCCTCGGGGTGGTACTGACGCGTGATGATGTCCAGGTCGTCGTTTTCCAGCCCTTCCGGCGTATCGTCGTTGACGTTGACCTGGGTCACGTCGAGTTTGTCGCCGGGGTCGGCGACGGTGTAGCCGTGGTTCTGGGTCGTCATCACGACCTGGTTCGAACGCAGGTCACGGACCGGCTGGTTCACGCCGCGGTGGCCGAACTCCATCTTCTCGGTCTCGCCGCCGAGCGCGTTGGCGACGACCTGCTGGCCGAGACAGATGCCCGCGAGCGGCACGTCGCCGACGTAGGTCTCGACGAGTTCCCCAGCCTGCTCGAAGTTCTCAGGGTCGCCGGGGCCGTTCGAGATGAACAGCAGATCCGGGTCGACCGCGGCCACGTCGTCCTCGCTGGCGTCGTAGGGGAAGACGTAGACCTCGGCGTCGCGTTCGACGAGCGACTCGGCGATGGAGCCCTTCGCGCCGCAGTCGACCAGCGCGACTGTCGCACCGTCGCCGCCCTCGTTGTGGACCTCGACCTCGTCAACGGAGACCTGCGCGCCGATGTCGGTGTGGTCAGACATATGCTTACACTCGTGGAGTTCGTCGAGCGCGTCCTGCTCGGTCACGTCCGGCCCGGCGGCGATGCCGCATTTCATCGCCCCCTCGTCGCGGATTTCGGTGACGATGTCGCGCGTGTCGAGGTGGTCGACGGCCGGGATACCCTCGGATTCGAGCCACTCGGCCACGTCGTCGGTCATCTCGCGGGCCACTGCCGCGCGCGGGTGGACGCGGTCCGACTCGAAGCGTTCCTCTCGGACGCCGTAGTTCCCGATGAGCGGGTAGGAGAACGTCAGCACCTGCTCCTCGTAGGACGGGTCGGTGAGGCTCTCCTCGTAACCGGTGTACGCTGTTGTAAAGACCAGTTCGCCACGGGCGGTGCCCGGAGCGCGAGCGCGCGCCTCGATGACGCGGTCGCCCTCGATTGCCACGTATGCGTCAGCCATTACGAGATGCGTACACTATAGTCGGCCATAAGGGTTGCTTTCGAAGACGAGTTTCGAATTTCGTAATCCTCAAGTCACGGCCGGTGATACTGTCACATCTCGATGGACGACCTCGACAGAGAGATACTCTCGATACTTCGCCGGGACGCCCGAACCCCGTATACTGAGATCGCGGACCGGGTCGGCACGTCGGAAGGGACCGTGCGAAACCGCGTCGAACGACTGGTCGAGGACGGTGTTATCGAACGCTTCACTGTCGCGACGCGGACCGGCAACGTGAAAGCGATGATCGAGGTCAGCGTCGATGTCAACGTCGACACGGCCGAGGTTTCGGACCGCATCGCTGACTGGCAGCAGGTCGATTTCGTGTGGCAAGTCTCCGGCGAGGAGGACATCGTCGTCGTCGTCGACGCCGCCGACACCGACGCGGTTAACGGGCTCATCACGCAGGCGCGCGAGCTGGAGGAGGTTGTGGGGACGAAGACGAGGCTAATTTTGAACGAGCGAGTTGGGTAACGCGCAGCACCGCCGCGAACAGCAGGCGGAGCCGTGGTCCCCACCAGCACCGACGTGGCACCCTGATTTCATATCTATTGGGCTACGACAGACAGTATGCAGTTCCCGGTGGGCCTGGATACCGACATCGTCTCGGCGTACGGACAACTCGCGACCGACGGGGCGCAATTCCTCGCTGTCGCGGCGCTACTCTACGCTATCGGCCGGCTAATCGTCGTGCCAGCAGTTCGATGGCTGCTGTCACGAACCGAGACTAACAAGACAGTCGCCAGCGCGCTGACCAGCGCTGTCCACCTGATATCGGTCATCCTCGCGGTGGTCATCGGCGCCAGCGTCGCGGGCTTCCGGGGCGCGCTCGCGGGGTCGACCCTGCTGGCGGCGGGCATCACGCTTGCGGTGGGGTTGGCGGCACAGGACGTCCTCGGGAACTTCGTCGCCGGGGCGTTCATCGTGACCGACCCGGATCTGAACGTCGGTGACATCATCGCATGGAACGGGATGCAGGGCACGGTGGTCGACATCGACTTGCGGGTGACGCGGATTCGGACGTTGGACAACGAGCGCATCATCGTCCCGAACACGACGCTGGCGACGAGCGCGGTGACGAACCAGACTTCGACGGGCCCAATTGGAGTTTCCTATCAGTTCGGTATCGGCTACGACGACGACATCGACACGGTCCGGGCGATTATCGAGAACGCCGCCCGCGACCTCGACCATGTCTCGGAGAAACCGGCACCGACGGCCAGAGTCAGCGACCTCGCGTCGACGGCGGTCATCCTGACAGGCCGGATCTGGATCCCTAACGAACGGCGGAACCGCCTCGCATCGGTCAGATCGGACTTCATCCAGCAGGTCCAGGAGGATTGCCGCGCTGAGGGTATCGACCTCAGCGACACGAGCCAGCACGAACTCTCCGGCAACATCGGCGTCCACGACAGCATCGGGCCGGTGCGCGAGCGAACCGAGTAGCCACCGATTGGGACCATGTCCGGCCCCATGTTGTCTGTGAGGTTCCCTGCGCCCGTATGTTTATAACTGTTCATAAGCTGGTACGTATATGGACGAGAAGCGCTTCGTCGTCGCCCTCTTCGGCCTCGCTGTCGCGGTGGTGGTCGGCGTACTCGCATATCAGTTTATCGCGGCGTTGACTGTCTCCGTGTTCCTCTATTATTCGACGCGACGGTACTACAGTTCTTTGCGCAGACTCCGCCTTCCGTCGCGAGTGCGTGCGGTCGTGGTCATGGCATCGCTGGCGATTCCGCTCCTATTGCTCGTCAGCTATGCGGCCGTCCTCCTCATTGTCGAAGCCCGGCAGTTCGTCACCCAGTACGCGCTCATCGACGTGGCTGCGACGCACGTCAGTTGGCTCGACGGCGCGGAGTCCGTGCCGGACCTCACCGTCGAGGGGCTGTACAGCGCCTACCAGTCGGGACAGCTCTCACCGTTCGTCGACTTTCTCAGCGAGAACGCCATGGTGCTTACGTCGGTCGCCTCCCAGTTCGTCCTCAATCTGTTTATTACGACCATCGTCACATACTACCTCCTGGTGGACGGCCGGCGCATCCGCGAGTGGCTGCTCCGGTTCGATGACGGGGCCATCATCCGCGAGTACCTCGAAGCTGTCGACGAGGAACTGGAAGCGGTACTGTTCGGCAATCTCCTGAACGTGTTGGCGATTTCGCTCATCGCTATCGCCGCGTTCACCGGCTATAACGTCGTAGCGCCGGCGGCTGTCGAGGTCCCGTATCCGACGCTCGCCGGCGCGCTGACCGGTATCGCGAGCTTGATTCCCGTAGTCGGGATGAAAATAATCTACCTCCCGTTGACCGGTTTCACCGCGCTCCCAGTGGTGCTCGACGGGCAGTCTTCGCTGCTCGCGTATGTGCTCGGATTCCTCCTCGTCGCGGTGGTCGTCGTCGACACGATCCCGGACCTGCTGCTTCGGCCACTTCTCAGCGGCGAGAGCACGCACGTCGGGCTCCTGATGCTCGCGTACACGCTTGGCCCCGTCGTGCTGGGCTTCTACGGTCTGTTCTTCGCCCCCATACTGCTCGTCGTCGGCATGACGTTTGCGAACACGGCCCTGCCTCGTCTGCTCGGCGCGAGCGAACCGGACGGTCTCCACCCCGACCAGTTACGTCTTGAAGACTTCAGCTAGCCCTCGTGGCCGATAACGGGGAGTCGAACGCGAACGGGGCTTCCGAACGGACGAGCATCGACGGCCAGGTGGGGTGTGTCCGTGTCACAGGCCTTGACGAACATTTATATTCAGGACGAAGTAAATGAGTAAAAATGGGGTCAAACTCCGACTCCCCCTGCTATCAGGCGACTCCGGAGGACCAGATCGGGGAGCTGTACGCGGCGACACGCCGGCTGATGACAGCCGAGAACCGGTCCGAAGTCGCGACTATCGCAGTCGAGACTGCGACAGCGATTCTCGACTTCCCGTTCAGTGTCTTCTGGGAGGCCACTGACAGCGGACTCAAAGCCGAGGCGATCTCTGAGCCGCTTCGAGAGCACGTCGAGGTCCCGGACGAGCCGGGACGGAGAATGCGACACGAACGCGGGAGTTGGCTGTGGGACCATTACGAGAGTGACGAGACACAGCGGGTCCTCGTTGATGAAGAGAAAGCGGCGTCCGATGCACCCCTTCACGGCTGTATCTCCGTTCCACTCCCGGAGTACGGGCTCTTGACAGCCGGGACGGATGAACGAGCCGAACCGACCGAGCGGGAGACGCAGTTGGCCGACATCCTCGGGAAGAACGTGCTCTCGACCCTCGAACGGATCGAGCGCGAGCGGGAGCTGAAACGGCAGCGCGACAACCTCGACCTGTTGAACCAGATCGTCCGACACGACCTCACGAACCACTTGCAGACCATCGGTGGCCGGGCGGAACTGCTCCGGGACCAGTGTAGCGGTGACGCCCTGGAACACGCCGACGGTATTCAGGAAAGTAGCCAGGCAGCCGCGGAACTGCTCGAAACGGCTGGAAACCTTGCGACGGTAATGCGACAGACGGACTGGGAGACCGAGCCGGTCGCCCTCGGACCAGTACTGTCCTCGGTGTCCGAGGATATCGCAGCGACGTACAGCGACGCACAGGTCACTGTCCCGGACGAGTCCCCGTCGGTACGGGTGCGGGCCGACGAACTCCTGTCCTCTGTGTTTCGGAACGTCCTCACCAACGCCATCCAGCACAACGACTCGGCAGTGCCGTCAGTCGTCATCGACGTGACCGACGATGGCGACGTGGTCCACGTCACTGTCGCCGACGACGGACCGGGAATCCCGGACGAGCAGAAACAGGCGGTGTTCGAGCGCGGGGAGAAACGCCTGGACAGTGACGGTACCGGGGTCGGCCTCTACCTCGTCCGAACGCTGGTCGACGCGTACGGCGGTGACGTGTGGGTCGAAGACAACGAGCCGACGGGGACGGTAGTCGGAGTCACGCTGCGGAAGGCAGCGGGCGACGCCTGAGGCGGTTTTTCCACCGGGCGGTCACGCTACTGCTCTACCAGCCCGTCCAGTAGATGTATCGCGCCGTGTTTGTCGAGCGGGTCGTTTGCATTCCCGCAGTGGGGCGACTGCACGCAGGCCGGACAGCCGTCGGCACAGTCACACGAAGTCAGCATCGACAGCGTGGTGTCCATCAGCGGCCCGATGTCGTGGTAGCCGGCCCGCGTCAGACCGATGCCGCCGGGGTAGCCGTCGTAGATGAAGATGGTCGGCTCGCCGGTGTGGGGATGACGCGGCGTCGACAGCCCGCCGATGTCGCCACGGTCACAGAGGTACTCGAAGGGGAACATCGAAATCATGGCGTGCTCGGCGGCGTGGATGGATCCCGGGAAGTCACCGGGTTCGCTGCCGCCGTCGGTCGCTGCATCGCCGTGTTGACCGCCGCCCCCGCCACCGCTTCCGCTCTCGCTCCCGCCACCGGAGTCGCTTTCGGCTCCGTACGCACCCTGCCGAATCTCGCTTTCTATGTCCGATGGCACCGTATGGTACAGCGCCTTCGTCTCCAGCGTGGTCTCGGGCAGATCCAGCAGTCGCTGTCCCAGCACCTCTCCGGAGGAGCCGTCGCGGCGCTCGTAGCCGGTGATCTGCTTGCGCATCGTCACCGACGCGAACCGGACCGGCACGTCCTCGCGGGTCGGCAGTCGCCGCTCCGCCAGGTCCGCCTCGACGGTGATGGTCTTGTCGTGCAGGACGCGGGTGAAGTAGTCGGCCCACGTCCGGTCGAGTTCTGCCACACCCGCGTTGAGGTCGAGGTCCGTCACCTCGTAGCGCCGGCCCTGATGGTGGTAAATCGCGCCGGGGTGGGCGTCCCGCAATGCGTCCTCGACGGAGAGTTTGGCTATCACGTCACCCTTCGCCACCAGTTTCACCTCGCCGTCGTCGACGGTCCGCAGGTTCATCTCGTGGTGTGGACTACCCTTGCCGAGCCAGCGCATTCCCTGGTCGGTCTGGCGGCGGTCGAGCTTCCCGGCCGATTCGAGGTCCGCGACGACATCGGGGAACGTTTCGCCGAAGTGGCGGTCGTCGTCCGGCGAGAGCCAGTTTTCACAGGCGGCCGCGTGGACGTGGTCCGGAAGTAGCTGCTCGTTTTCGGGGTTTGTCACGGCCTGCTCGGCCCCCGTCTCGAACAGCGCGTCGGGGTTGCGCAGGACGTACTGGTCCAGCTGGTCCTCGCCGCCGACCAGCGCGACCAGGGCGGGGTCCGTGCCGCGACCGGCCCGCCCGGCCTGCTGGAAGGCCCGCATCCGCGTGCCGGGGTAGCCGTCCAGCAACACGGCGTCCAGCCCGCCCACGTCGACGCCCAGTTCGAGCGCGCTGGTCGACCAGACGCCCCGCAGGTCGCCAGATTGGAGGCCCTGCTCCAGTTCGCGCCGTCGGTCGTCGGTCAGTGCGGCCTGGTACGCGCCGACGCTGTCGGCGAGGGCGTGCTCGCCGCGGCTCCGGAGTTCGTCCGCGCTGTCGCTGGCGTACCGTTCGGCCGTCTGGCGCGACCCGGCGAAGACGACCGTCTGGAGGCCCCGCTCGACGAGGTCGACGAACAGCTGTTTCGTCTCGACGTGATTGGACTTCCGGCGGCCGCTCCCCCAGCCATCGCCCTCGTACTCCGGCGGGTTCCACAGCAGCCAGTGGCGCGGCCCGCTGGCGCTCGCGTCCTCGTCGACCAGTGCGAACGACGGCTCGGGCTGGCCGGTGACCGCTGCCGCGTGCTCCACTGGATTGCCGATGGTCGCCGAGCAACAGACCCACTCAGGGCCGCCCGCTGTTGCGTTGTCGCCCCTTCTGCCGTTGCTTTCGCTGCTATCGCCGCCGGCGTCGAACCGCTCGGCGATACGCTGGAGGCGGCGCATCACCAGCGAGACGTGGCTGCCGAACACGCCGCGGTAGCCGTGGACCTCGTCGACGACGACGGTTTCGAGCCGCTGGAAGAACCAGTCCCACAGCCGGTGGGCGTGGGGGAGGATGCCGTAGTGGAGCATGTCCGGCGTGGTCAGCAACACGGTGGGCTGGCGCTCCCGGATGGCCTCTTTCTCCGACTTCGACTGCCGGCCGGTGTACTGGGCGACGGAGACCCCGGAGGCGAAGCCCAGCCCCTGCGCGAGTTCCGACAGCGTCTCGGTCTGGTCGTTGATGAGCGCGACCTGTGGCGCGACGTACAGCGTCGTCGCCCGGCGGTCCAGCGCCCGCTCGAAGGCCGGCACGGTGTAGGCGAGGCTCTTGCCGCTTGCCGTCTCGGTCGCGAGGACGACGTTCTCGCCGCCGCGGACCGCCTCGATAGCGTCCACCTGATGGGTGTAGAGGTCGGTGATGCTTTGATCTTCGAGGACGCCAGCGAGGCGGTCCGCAATCTCGCAATCCGCGGTCTGCGCGCCTCGGCCGGGGACCGTCCGCTGGTCGACGATCTGTCCCTCGTAGTACGGCCGGTCCCGGAGCCACGAAATCGTGTCGTCCACGGGTGATGTATGGGTGCGAAAAGTATCGGTGTTGCTGTTCTCGGCTGGAGATACATCAGCCGACGGTGGACTCAGTCAGTGGTAGACTGATTGAGCGGCGGTGTCGCGTCGCGTTCCGCTGTGGGCGGCAGGGACCCCACCGCTGCAGGGAGCGCAGCCAGTGGGACGGTGTCGTGAGCAGTGCTGGCGTGGACGCTCTCATCCGTCTCGACAGCGAGGTAGGTACCGCCAGCCTCGACGACCGGGCTGTTGCCGTCACCGGTTTCGCCCGCTATCACGACAGCATCGGCGGCAGCGGCGAGGTCAACTGCGCGCTCGCGGGCCGCGTCGTCAATGCCGGCGAAGGCCGGGACCGTGACCGCCTCGCAGTCGAGATCGGCGGCCCGCTCGGCAGCTGTGTCACCGGCGGGGACGACGCCGATGCTGACCCGACAGCCGGCCCCGACGAGCTTCGAGACGGCGGCAGCCGCTGGCGTGCCGGTCCCGACGACGTGGACGCGACGGGCGACCGACTCTTGTTCGGCCAGCGGGGTCACGAGCGGCGCGTCGGTGCCGGGCTGGGTCGTCACCAGCGTCTCCGCGTCGAAAGCGTCACGGAGCGTGTCGCTCGTGAGCACGTCCGCGGGGCGGCCCGCGGCGCGGACCCCGCCGCCGGCGAGCAACACCAGTTCGTCGCAGTACCGCGCGGCCAGGTTGAGGTCGTGAATCGCGGCGACGGCCGTCTTCCCGTCGTCGACGAGCGCTCGGACCAGTTCGAGCGTGCGGACGGCGTGGTTGATGTCGAGGCTCGCCGTCGGCTCGTCGAGCAGGAGGGCCGGCGTTTCCGTGTGCAAGCGCCCGGGCGAG